>DATFOL010000202.1:0-11933 GCA_035265545.1 Gemmatimonadaceae bacterium
CGGTCGCTGATGACGAGCATCGTGTTCCCCTCGTGCACGGCCTGCGACGCACGCCGGCAGAGCGACTCGAGGGCGAGGTGCAGCCCGCGCGCACCGCCCGCGGCGGGGAAGAGCGCGCGCAGCGTGGTGCAGCGGAAGTGCGGGTCGCCCTCGCGCTCACCGACGGAACGGATCTTCTCCAGCTGCGCGCTGGTGAGGATCGGACCGCGGACGCGGATGCGGCGCGCATGCTCGGGGCGCTCGCCCAGCACGTTGGTGCGCGGACCGATGTTCACCGAGAGCGACATCACGAGCTGCTCGCGGATCGGATCGATCGGCGGGTTGGTGACCTGCGCGAAGAGCTGCTTGAAGTAGCCGTACAGGAGCTGCGGCTCGTGCGACAGCACGGCGAGTGGCGTGTCGGTGCCCATCGAGCCGACCGGCTCCTCACCGTTCACTGCCATCGGCGTGATCACCATCGCCAGCTCTTCCTGCGTGTAGCCGAAGGCTGTCTGGTGCTGGAGCAGCGTCTCGGGGTCGGGCTGGGCGATGCTGATCGGCTCGGGCAGCTCGTCGAGGCCGACGCGGTTCGACGTCACCCACGCGCGATACGGACGGCGGGCGGCGAGGTCGCGCTTGATCTCCTCGTCCTCGATGACACGGCCGCGCACCGTGTCGACGATGAACATCCGGCCCGGCTTGATGCGCCCCTTGGAGACGACGCGCTCGGCCGGCACGTCGAGCGCGCCCGCCTCGGAGGCGAGCACGACGAGATCGTCGTCGGTGACGACATAACGCGCCGGACGGAGCCCGTTCCGGTCGAGGGTGCCGCCGATCATCCGGCCGTCGGTGAACGCGACGAGCGCAGGCCCGTCCCACGGCTCCATCATCGTGGAGTGGTACTCACAGAACCCGCGGCGATCGAGATCCATGTGCGGGTTGCCTTCCCACGCCTCGGGCACGAGCATCGCCACCGCGTGCGGGAGCGAGCGGCCGCCGCGCACGAGGAACTCGAGCGCGTTGTCCAGGCACATCGAGTCCGACTGTCCGTCGGAGATGATCGGATAGAGCTTGTGCAGGTCGTCGCCGAAGAGGCGCGACTGCATCGACGCCTCGCGAACGCGCATCCAGTTCAGGTTGCCGCGCAGCGTGTTGATCTCGCCGTTGTGGCAGAGGAACCGGTACGGATGCGCACGCGACCAGGTGGGGAGCGTGTTGGTGGAGAAGCGCGAGTGCACGAGCGCGAGCGCGCTCGAGAAATCGGGGGCGCTCAGGTCGGGATAGAAGTACGGGAGCTGCTCGGGCATGAGCATCCCCTTGTACACGACCGTGCGCGACGAGAGGCTGACGACGTAGAAGCCACCGCGGGTGCCGATCGCGTTCTCGGCCTGACGGCGGATGACGTACAGCTTGCGCTCGAACGCCTTCTTCTCGGTGGTGCGACCGCGGGCGATGAACACCTGACGGAAGACCGGCGCCGCGGCGCGTGCCACGGGCCCGATCGCCGCGAGATCGGCCGGAACGTCGCGCCAGCCGAGGACGTGCTGGCCTTCCTCCTCGACGATGTTCTCCAGGACGAGCTCGCAGGCACGCCGCTCGCCTGGATCGGTCGGAAGAAAGATCATGCCGACCGCGTAGCCACCGGGGCGAGGCAGATCGATGCCGAGCGCGGAGGCCTCGCGACGAAGGAACTCGTGCGGAAGCTGCACGACGATGCCGGCGCCATCGCCGCTGCACGGGTCGCAGCCCACCGCGCCACGGTGGGCGAGGTTCTCGAGGAGCGTCAGTCCCTGGCGTACGATCTCGTGCGAGGCCGTGCCGCGGACGTGCGCGACGAATCCCACGCCGCACGCGTCGCGCTCGTCCCGCCGGGGATCGTACAACCCCTCCTGCTGCGTCAAACCGTCGTCCATGTCTCTGGCGCTCCCACGTGTGGGCGACTTACGAAGAAGCCCCTCCTAACCGCTGGTCAGGAGGGGCCGTTGCACCGGTCGGTACTGGTCAGCTCCTAACCCCTCGATCCCTCGCGCGAAATGGCGGCCTTGCGATTCGGCAAGGTCGTCGGAATGGCGGCGATAATCGATACCAGGGAAGAGCGCATCACTATCGGTGGAGCGTCTTGTCGAGCGTCCGGCTCGCGCGGTCGTTCGCTCACTCAGAGTACGCCCCCCGGAGGCGCGTGTCAAGGATTCTCGGGCTCGGTACGAGTGCGTAATGCGCCGTGCGCGTTGCGAGATGCGCAAGAGCGCCGGTCAAAATCAGCCCCGCAGATCGATCTCCAGGCGAGATGACACGCGGTTCGCGCCGTTCGCGCGCTCCGCGACGCGCACCACCAGGTGGGTGAGATCGGGCACGGTCAGGTCGGCGGGCTGCAACTGCTCGGCCCGATGGGTGGTGGTGAGCGCGACGAGTCGCATCCCCGCCGCCCGGGCAGCGTCGGCGCCGATCGGGGCGTCCTCGACCACGATGCAGTCCCTCGGGTGGACGCCCAGCGCTTCGGCTCCCTTGAGGTAGCACTCGGGGTTGGGCTTGCCGCGCTCGATCGACTCGGCGGTGATCATGACGCGGGGCAGCGGAATCCCCGCCGCGACCAGTCGCGCGGTTGCCACCGGTCGCAGACCGGAGGTAACGATCGCCCATGCGTCCGGCGGCAGGGCGCTCACGAACGCCCGTGCTCCCGGGATCTCGTGCGTGTCGTCGTTGTCCGTCGCCTCGTCGGCGACGAGCGTCGCCAGCTCCGCCTCGGCGTCGAGGTCGGGGCGGGCGGCGCGGATGGTCTCGATCGCGCGCCGCCCGTGCACCTTCGGCAGCAGCTCTTCAGGGTCGAGGCCAACCCGGCGGGCCCAGGCGCTCCAGGCACGGATGACGCTCGGGGTGGAGTCGGCGAGCACGCCGTCGAGATCGAACAGGATGGCGGAGGCGTGGAGAGGCATTCGTGAAATCTAGCCGACGTCCACTACCCCGATTGCGCGTTGAGCAGCCCTGGAGGTGCTCAGGCGATTCGTGGCGCGCGCTCGAGGCAGCGCCGCACCTTGGTGAGGTACTCGACGCCGTCGAAGGGCCTCGTGATGTGCTCGTCGCACACCGACTCCAGCTCCGACAATGCCTCGCCGATCCCGCGCAGCCTCGTGATCACCATGATCGGGATGTTCTTGGTCTCGGGCTGGGAGCGCAATGCGCGGCTCGCCGCGACTCCGGCCGAGAATCCGCCGCTGATGTTGAGCAGCAGCAGGTCGGGCCGCTCGAGCTTCGCGATGCGAACTCCTTCGTCGAGGTGGTTGGTGGTGAGCGTCTCGTAGCTTTCCTCCTGAAGCAGCACGAGCTGCCAGACGAGGGAAGCGGGGGTGTCGTCGACGATGAGGATGCGCTTGTTCGGGGCCATTGCGTGGGGCACGAGCCGTCGGAGCCGCGTCGGACGACGTCGGCGCGAAGAATCCGGGTGGGTTGTGCAGGAGGTTAGCCGGCACCGAGCGGACGCGGCCAATACTTCGTTTCTTTCGAACTCATGCCCGTTCGACACGCCGGCGAATCGCCCTAGCGTGGAGACTCGCGTCTAGATGCTTTTCGCGAGCTGGCGGAGACGATCCGCGACGTCGAGCACGAGGGATCGCGATTCCTCGGCACGCGTGAGGAGATCGAGCCCCCAGGGCATCGAGAACTCCTTGAGCGGGACCGCGATGGTCCCGCTGGGGGGCGCATCGCACTGCGACGCAAAGCCCAACGCCCAGCCGTGCCCGTCGGCGACCAGCGCCCATACGGTCCGGAGCCCCGGGTAGGTCGCGTCCACGCGGGGTTTGAAGTTCCGCTGATCGAAGATGTCGAACACCTCGTCGTACAACGCCGGTTGAAAGGAGCGGTCGCCGAAGAGAAATGGCACGTCTGCCAGATCGCGCAGCGAAATCTCCGGTAGGCGCGCGAGGGGACTCGTCTCGGAAAGCAAGGCACAATTCATCGTGTCGCTCGCGAGCCGAGACCGCTCGATGCGCTGTTCCTCGAGCGCGCCCAGTGGGCTGGCGTGGCAAACGCCGAGGTCGATGTAACCGGCCCGCAGCGCAGGTGGCTGGGCGGGTGTCGCGAGATCCTCGAATACCAGCTTCAGGTCGGGCAGCTCCGCGTCGACGTCGCGCAACAACGATGTGAAGAGGTTGCGCGCGAGGGGCGAGGGGACACCGGCCACGACGCACCTCGCCGCCGCGCCGCGTCGCGCTCGCTGCGTTTCCGACGAGAGCGCTCGCACCTCGTCGAGGATTCGCCTGGCGCTCCGTGAGAACGAATCTCCTGCCGGCGTGGTCGAGACACCGCGGGCCGCACGCTCGAGGAGCGGAACGGCGACGATTCGTTCGAGGTCGGCAACCTGCCGCGAAACGGCTGGTTGCGTGAGTCCGAGCTGCTCGGCGGCGCGCCCGAAGCTCCCGGCTTCGACCACCGAGCAGTAGTAACGCAGATGCCGCATCTCGAGCACGGCGGAGGGTCGTACGTCAGCCCCCTCGCTGGGCGTGGACGGCTCTGCCGGCGCCGGGCCGTGCGGTGGCGGCTCCCGCCCATCGCGCGCAGCGCGCTCGCCGCAGACGAGCGAGGCGATTTCCTCCAGCACGGTGAAGATCGTCGGGCGCCGCTCATCGGCGCGCCAGATCAGCGCGTGTGGCAGCCGGAACGCGAAGTCCGCGATCGGAATGAGCTTCATGGTCCGAGCGACCAGACTGCGACCATCCTCGTTGAGCAGCGTCCAGCCCTGTCCGGCCTCGACGGCGGCGATGACGGCGAAGATCTGATCGTGTTCGCGCACCGCCGCCGGGGTGAAGCCGTGCCGTGCGAACTCCGTGCGGATCATCCGCGAAACGTCCGCGGCGACCCCAGACGAATAGCCGATGAACGTCTCTCCCGAGAGATCGGAGAGTGAGAGCCGAGCGTGGGAGGCCAGGCGATGACTCGCCGCGATGACGGCGCAGTCGAAGACATCCTGGTCGATCGTGCGCGACGTGAGATCCGGAAACTCGTCGGTAATCGGGAGGCCGATCCCGATGTCCGCTTCACCAAGCCGCAGCGCGTTGATCTGACGGTCGAGCGCCCCTTCGATGACTCCGAGCTCGACGTCGGGAAACCGCTCCCGCAGGCGTTCGATGATTCGACTGATCAGTCCCGAGGCGAGCGAGCGCACACCGGCGCAGATGACGCAGCGGCCGACCGTCCCACGCCCTGCGCCACGGGCGCGATCGACGGCATCGTCCACCTGGTGCAGGATGTGCCGCGCCGACGTGAGCACGACGTCTCCGGCCGGTGTGAGCCGCACCCCCCTCGGCGTCCGCTCGAGCAGCTCGGCATCGAGCTCGCGCTCGAGCGCGTGGATCTGACGGGTGAGTGCAGGCTGCGCGACGCCGAGTCTCCTCGCGGCGGCGACGAACGTCGCTTCATCGGCGACGGCGACGAAGTAGCGCAGATGCCGCAACTCCATGGCACGTCCTTTCAGAAGGGTGTCGGGCCGACGAGCTCGCGGCTACGCGAGCTCGTCGCGAAACGGGTACGTGTAGCGACTTCGGAGCGCTGCACGGTCCACGGGAACAGTGAACGAACAGCGGAAACCGCCACTGTTGGACCAAAGCCGACCCCAATTTGGTTTGGCCAGCCAATCGGCCGGCCAATCGGCCGGCCAATCGCACGATCGGCGACCCTAGCGGGGATTCGGAATGCGCGCCTCGCTCGTCACCCGCCACTGGCCACGGCTGCGCGCCAGCTGATACGCCCGCTCGAACGAGAGCAGCTCGGCCGGCTCGTTCGGTTCGTGACGATAGCGCGTTGCGGCGAGATAGACCTGCACCGAGTCCGGGCTGGTGCCGCGGCGAAGGATCTCGGAGAACCGCACGACGTAGCCCGAGATCGCGGCCTCGCAGAGCGGAACGGTGCGTACGTCTTCACGGGACGGCTGGCAGGTGCCGCGGATCGTGCCACGCTGCTTCATGCGCGCGATCAGCGCGGGAGCGACCGGGGTACCTCCGGCTCTCCCTTCGGAGCGTGGCAGGTAGACGGGATCGAGCAGCAGCGAGAGCGATGGATCGGGGTCGAACGCAGCACCTGCCGCGGCGGCGTTCACCGCCGTCTGCTGGTCCACTTCCAGTGCAGCGACCTGCAGCCCCGGACCACGGAACGCCGGCGGACCCTGGTCCGACTTGCCACACGCGAGCAAGAGTGCGAGGAGGGGAAGGGCTCGTCTGATCGACGACTGACGGCTGCGCGCGATGGACATACGAGACTTATGAAAGAGTCGCGCTCAGAACTCGATCTGAGCGCCCAGCTCGACCACGCGGTTCGGCGGGATCTGGAAGAACTCGGTGGCCGAGCGTGCGTTGCGCGACATGAGCGCGAACAGCTTCTTGCGCCACCGCTGCATCTTCGCGTGCCCCGTGAGCACGAGCCGCTCGCGGCCGAGGTAGTACGACGTCTCCATCGGGGGCACGGGAATCCCCTGCGCGGCGGCGCGGGCCAGCACCTCCGGGATGTTCGGCGACTGCATGAAGCCGTAGGTCGCGATCACGCGTACGAAGCCGTGGCCGAGCCGTTCCAGAACGAGGCCTCGCTCGGGAGGCACCTCGGGCACACCGCGGGTGGTGACGCTGAGGATGACCACCGTCTCGTGCAGCACCTTGTTGTGCTTCAGGTGGTGCAGCAGCACGACCGGAACGCCCTCCGCCGTCGACGTCATGAACACCGCCGTGCCCTTCACCCGCACGGGGGGATTGCGATCGAGGCCCTGGAGGAAGAGATCGAGCGGCAGGGCGCCCGCCTCCTGGATCGCGCCAAGCTGGGTACGTCCGCGCTTCCAGGTGCTCATCAACAGATAGATCCCCACGGCCAGAGCCAGCGGCACCCAACCCCCGTGCTGCAGCTTGACCGCGTTCGCGCTGAGGAAGGAGAGGTCGATGAGCAGGAAGCCACCGACCAGCGCCCCGACCCTGAGCGGCGACCATCCCCACCGGGTCCGAGCCACGACGCCGAACAGCACCGACGTGATCGCCATCGCGCCCGTTACGGCGATCCCGTACGCGGCGCTGAGGGCGCTCGAGCTGCGGAAGGTCACCACGAGTACCAGGCATCCCACCATCAGCGCCTTGTTGATCTCCGGAATGTAGATCTGGCCAGCCTGCTTCTCCGAGGTATGCACGATCTGCATCCGTGGCGAGTAGCCGAGCTGGATGCTCTGCTGGGTGAGCGAGTACACGCCCGAGATGAGCGCCTGCGATGCGACGATCGCCGCGAGCGTCGCGATGACCAGCAATGGCCACTGGAATCCCGCCGGCGCGAGCAGATAGAACGGGTTGGACGAGGCGGCGTTGTCGCGCAGGATGAGGGCACCCCGCCCGAAATAGTTGAGCATCAGCATCGGCAGCGCGGCGACGAACCAGGCGAGCCGGATCGGACGCTTGCCGAAATGGCCCATGTCGGCATACAGCGCCTCGCAGCCCGTGATGCAGAGCACCACCGCGCCGAGGGTGAGGAAGCCGGCCACGCCGTGCGCGGCGAAGAACTGGAGGCCGTAGGCTGGATTGATCGCCAGGAGCACCGACGGCGTCGCGGCAATCGAGCGCAGACCGAGCACTCCGATGGTGACGAACCAGACGAGCATGATCGGGCCGAACGCCGTGCCGACTCGAGCCGTCCCGAAGCGCTGCACCATGAACAGCGCGAAGAGGATCACGACGGTGACGGGCACCACCAGGTGCACGAGCGCCGGACTGCCGACCTCGAGGCCCTCGACGGCGGAGAGCACCGAGATCGCGGGAGTGATGATTCCCTCGCCGCAGAGCAGGGAAGCTCCGAAAAGCCCCATGACGACGAGAGCGAAGCGCCGACCCTGCTCGTCGGCGCGCCGGCGCTGCTGGAGGAGCAGGGCGAGCAGCGAAAGGATTCCGCCTTCGCCGCGATTATCGGCCCGCAGGACGAACGTGATGTATTTGACGCTGACGACGAGGATGAGCGACCAGAGGATCAGCGAGAGCACACCCACGACGTTGTCGTGGGTGGGAGCGATCCCGTATTCCGCCTTGAAGCACTCGCGCAGCGCGTAGAGCGGGCTGGTTCCGATGTCGCCGTAGACGACGCCGAGCGCCGTCAGGGTGAGCAGGCCGAGGCGGCGTCCCGTCGCGGGCGGGTGCTGCGCCTCGTGGTCGAGCTCTGTCGCGGTGAGCGAATGAACTGCCATGCGGGGGGTAGGACGTACGGAAGGGCCGAGGGAGCGATCTCCCTCGGCCCTTCCCAACTTACGTGGTGACACCGCGCTACGTCAGCAGCGCCCGCTCCCGCTCAGCGCGGTAGCCCCTCGATCTCCTTGGCGGCGCGATCGAGGATCTCGGCCACGCGCTTGAGCAGCTCGGGGTCGTGAGCGGCACCGGTCGCGCGCCCGTAGGTCGCCTTTCCGACGTTTCGGAACGCCGCGTGAACCTCGGTCATGGGCTCGTCGAGGAAGTGGCCGACGAGCTTGGCGATGCGATCGAAGATCGAATCCACCGTCGCCTGGTTCTCGGCCAGATGGGCACGTCCCGCGTCGGTGATCTCGTAGACCTTCTTGCCCTCCTCACCGGGAATGATGCGGGTGTAGCCGAGGTCTTCGAGGAGTTGGAGGGTGGGGTAGACGGCCCCTGGGCTTGGCGCGTAAGCGCCACCGAACCGCTCTTCCAGCGCCTTGATGATCTCGTAGCCGTGGCGGGGCTTCTCTTCGAGCAGGCGCAGGACGACGTAGCGCAGGTCGCCCTGTTCGAACATCCGTCCGCCGCGCCAGCGGCCGCGCGGGCGCCCCTCGGCGCCGAAAAAGCCGCTCATGAAGCTGGCGTCCCATCCCCACTTGCCGCGGGCGTGGGGCGCATTGGCGAACGATGGCCGATCGAAGCAGAAATGACCGTACATGGGAATACTCCGATATATCGTTGGGATGGGAAGATATATCTCGAGTAGTATCTTTGCAAGGCGCGCGCTGCGCGCGGCGCCGTGACTCGGTGACTCAGTGACCTACGCGGCGCTTCGCGCCGCTGGTGACTCGGTTGACTGAGTCACTGAGTCACTGAGTCACTGAGTCACTGAGTCACCACGCCATTACCGCCGGGTCCGCCACATCTCACTGATCTCGCGAAACGGGCACATCGCTTGCTCTTCTGCCGGGTCCAGCAAGACCTTCCACCTCAGAGAGGATTCGGAATCATGGCAGACGATCTCGGCACGGATGGCCTCGAGAACCAGGCCAAGGGTGGGGCGAAGGAAGTCGGTGGCAAGCTCCGCAACGCCGTCGGAGGCCTGACCGGTGACACCAGCGAACAGCTCAAGGGCAAAGCCAAGGAGACGGAAGGCAAGGCCCAGCGCAAAATCGGCGAGGCCGAGGAAGACGTCGACCGCAACACCTGACCGGACGTCTCGGTAGACAATAGAAAGGACCTCGAAGGTGAAAGGACCTCGAAGGGGCGGGCGCCAGACGGCGCCCGCCCCTTCATCATTCCGTCATGCGCCACTCAGCCTCTCGTCATGCGCGCTTCAGCGGAAGCTCATCCTGAGCTGTGCGATCGCTAATGCACGCATCACGAAGGGCTTAGAGTGGAGTGGTATCCTCGCCGTGCAGTCGTCGACCCCGACCAACCACGGAGAGGAAACCATGCTCAACGTCCTGCTGGAGTCGAACACCGCGCCCACCCGCCGCACCGGCGGCACGCTCACGAGCATGCTGGTGCACGCCGCGATCGCCACCAGCGCGATCACGCTCACGACGGGCAGTGAGGTTTCGCGGCCCGCGCCGCCCGCCGAGATCGTGCTCCCGCCGGTCGTCCTCGACCGGCCACACCAGCCCCGGGTCTCGTCGGATCCTCACGTCGACAGGCGAACCGCGACCGCCTCGCCGGTGGTTCCGCGGATCCCGCGGGTCGATCACGTGCCCGAGACGATTCCGACCGTGGACGTGGAGGTGAACGTGCGCGTCGCGACGGACGACGAGGCGGCGCGCGGCGCCATCGGCCCCGCCATTCAATCGCCGGGCGGGAAGATCGGCGCGGGAGGCCCGCCAGAAGGAGTGCTGGAGGAGCGGTACGTCGACCGCGGTCCGCGCATCCTCGGCCTGGCGATCCAGCCGTGGTTTCCGACGTCGCTCCGCGAGCGCGGCACCGGCGGACGAGTGACGGTGCAGTTCGTCGTCGACACATCGGGCCGGGCCGAGATGAGCGGGCTCAAGATCGTTCAGGCGAGCGACTCCCTGTTCGCGCAATCGGTGCGTGCCGTGCTGCCGCGCTACCGCTTCTCGCCGGGTGAGGTGGGAGGATCCAAGGTGCGCACGCTGGTGCAGCTCCCGTTCGACTTCACGCTGGTGCGGTGAGCGTCATGACTCTCGCTTCGCGCGCGGGTGCGCGGGCGCGCGCGAAACGGCCTCGGGAAGCTTCCCGAGGCCGTCAACTCACCAGCACACCATCGCACTCACCAACTCACGGCTTCACGCCCTACTCGTACCTCAACGCGACGATCGGATCCAGTCCCGCGGCGCGCCGCGCTGGCCAGACGCCGAAGACCACACCCACGACGGCGGAGAACACGAACGCCGCGGCGATCGCCGCCGGCGAGATGATCGTGTTCCACTGGAAGAAGGCACTCATCGCCGTCGCGCCGCCGCTGCCGACCAGGGCGCCGATCAGGCCTCCGAGCAGGCAGAGCACGACTGCCTCGATGAGGAACTGGAGCAGAATGTTCGCCCGGGTGGCGCCGAGCGCCTTGCGGATGCCGATCTCGCGTGTGCGCTCGGTGACGGAGACGAGCATGATGTTCATGATGCCGATCCCGCCGACGAGCAGTGAGACGGCAGCGATCCCACTCAGGAGGTAGGTGAAGACCTGTGTCGTCTCGCCGAGCGTGTTGAGGAAGTCGGCCTGGCTGCGGATCTGGAAGTCGTCGGGCCGCGCACGGGTGAGGCGATGCTCGCGGCGCAGCACGCGCTGCACGTCGGCCATGGCGTCGGGGATCTTCTCCTCGCTCTGCGCCAGCACGCTGATGGAGCGAAGGCGGTCCGTGCCGAACACGCGGAAGCGGCCGGTGGTGATCGGGATCAGCACCTGGTCGTCGGGATTGCCGAACGGCGAGGACTGACCCTTCGACTTGAGCACGCCCACGACCGTGAACTGAAGGCCCCTGATGCGCACGGGCTCGCCGAGGATCGCATCCGGCGAGCGGATGCCGAGGTTCTCCAGGACGGTAGGGCCGAGCACGACGAGGCGCTGCTTGCCCTCGTCTTCCGAGCGCGTGAACATGCGCCCGGCCTGGAGCTCGTACTTTCGCACCTCGAGGTAGTTCGCCGTGGTGCCGACGATCGACGTGCTGGTGTTCTGGTTGAGGTACTGCACCTGCGAGCGCGAGTTGATCTCGGGCTGCACGGCATTGAGCGCGGTGGCCTTCTCCTCGAGCGCCTGGGCATCGGCCATCGTCAGCTTGGCGTTCTGGTCGAAGCTCACGCCGCCCATCCCGCGCTGCTGGCCCGGCATCACCGTGAGAAGCGTGGTGCCCAGGGAGCTGAGGCGGTCCTTCACGGCCGCCTGCGCGCCCGCGCCGAGCGCGACGACCGCGATCACGGCCGCCACCCCGATCACGATGCCGAGCATCGTGAGCAGGGAGCGGAGCTTGTTGGCTCGCAGCGCGCCCAGGGCGACGCTGATGATTTCACCGATCAGCATGATTGCGTCTCCGGATGATGCGTGCGGGTCGTCGGATCAACCACCACCGCCTCGGCCGGCATTGCCGCCCGCGGGACGATTGCCGCCGCCGGCACCGCCAGCACCGCCGCCACCAGCAGCGCCCTGCCGATCATCAGGCCGGACCTCCGGCCGCGATCAACAGGCCGCGGCCCGCCGGATGGGCGACCAGATCGAAGTCGACGGCAAAGGCGCGGCGCAGCAGGTCGCGGCGCAGCACCTCGGCCGGCGCGCCGCAGCCGATGAGCGCGC
>DATFOL010000203.1:0-5164 GCA_035265545.1 Gemmatimonadaceae bacterium
TCCCTTGGCCGCCGTGCGAGTCTTCTTCTTTCCACGTGCCTGCGATACGACGTTTCCGGCCATTGCGACGATGAGGAATGGTGAGCGCGCCCTGCCTGAAATAGTCCCTGGCGCGCACGCCCGGGCAAGGGTTGTCGGGTGCGGAGGTGCTCAGGTGCGGAGGTGCGGAGGTGCGGAGGTGCTCAGGTGCGGATCCCTCGACTGCGCGCTCCGCGCTCCGCTCGGGATGACGGCGCGTGCGCCGCGAGCCGTCTGTCATCCCGAGCGAGCGCAGCGACCGGTGTCATCCCGAGCGAGCGCAGCGAGTCGAGGGATCTGTACTCGACCGCAACAGCCGAGGGGGCGTGCCGATGATCGGCACGCCCCCTCGTCGCTGATGGAGCCGTGAGCTACTTGAGGTGCTTGTTGACGAGCTTCGTCATCTCGAACATCGAGACGCTGGACTTGCCGCCGAAGATCGGCTTGAGGTTCTCGTCGGCGTTGATCTGCCGGCGGTTCTTGGCATCCTGCAGGCCCTTCCGCTTGATGTACTGCCAGAGCTTCTTGGTGACTTCCGTACGGGGAAGTGGAGCCGACCCCACGACGGTACCGAGCTGGGCGCTCGGCGTCATCGCCTTCATGAACGCAGCGTTGGGTGCGCGCTTCGCCGCCTTCTTCGCGCCACCCTTCTTCGCGCCGGACTTCGCCGCCTTCTTGGCGCCGCCCTTCTTTGCCGCGCCTTTCTTCGCCGAGGACTTCTTGGCGCCGCCCTTCTTCGCGCCACCCTTCTTCGCTCCCGTCTTCTTCGCGGCCATGCTCTTCTCCTGGGATGGTGAACAGGTTCTCGCTCTGAGAGAGAAACGCTGTACGACGGGGCGCAAGATACAATCCACTCTGTGGTGCGCAATAGGGAATCACGGCGTTTTCCCTCTGAAATTGCGCTGATTTCCCTCTAGAATCGCGATGTGTGTGCGTACGTGGCGAGCATCGGGTGGCGCGATGGAAAGGGTAGCAGCGCTCGATGGTCAGCATGGATGTCGGTCTTCAACGGCACTGAAGTACCGAGTACGACCGACGTAGCGAGTACCCAGACTCGCGCGACTGCTCCCCGGAATGCACAGCGCATCCCTCGCTCGGGACGCGCTGGTGTTTTCTGTGATCTCTCAGGATCGCGATCCCGAGGCGCATTCCGGGGGCGTCCGACCGGTACTGGGTACCTGCTACCGACGTACTCGGTACTTCAGTGCCGGTTCACCCCAACTGCCCCAACAGCACCATCATCTGCACATCGTACGGATCCGGCGTGTCGTCGTCCTCGCCGATCTCCATGTTCAGCTGTGGCGTCTCGAGGATCAGCGGGACATCGCGGGTGCGGCGGTCGGTGAGGAGCCAGCGGAACGCCTCGGCGCCGATCATGCCGTCGCCGATCAGCATGTGCCGGTCCTTGTTCGAGCCGAGGGCACCCTCGCTGTCGTTGAGGTGGAAGAAGCCCGGCGTCTCGCCGGTCGCCTCCTCGAACGCGTCGAGCACCTTCGTCACCTCGAACTTCGACGCGCGCAGGTCGTAGCCGCTGGCGAAGAGATGGCAGGTGTCGAGCCCATAGCCGGTGCGCGCGCGCAGGCGCTTCGGCACGTGCGCGAGGATCGCGCCGACCTCCTCGGCCGTGCGGGCCATCGTCTTCCCCGCGCCTGCGGTGTTCTCCACGAGCAGGCGCGTCTCGCCCTTCACCGTGTCGAGCGCGTGCACGATCGCCGAGGCGATGCGCTCCGCCGCCGCCTCGCGGTCATCGTCGGTGGCGGCGCCGGGGTGGAAGCACACCGCACCCACGCCCAGCGCCGTCGAGCGCTCGAGCTCCTTGGCCAGGCCGTCGCGGGCGCGCGGCCACTTCACCTCGTCCGGCGTGGCGACGTTCAGGACGTACGCTGCATGCACGACGACACGCTCGGGAGCGATCTTCGTGGCGGCGAGCGCCTCCTTGAAGCGCGCCACCCGCTCGGGGCGGATCGTCACCTTGTCGCCGTAGTACTTGGGAATGGCGGTGAAGAGCTGCAGAGCGCGCATGTCCGCGTTGCCCGCGCGACGCACCGCCATGTGGATCCCGCCCGTGTCGATCGTATGCGCCCCGAAATAGTGCTCCACGCGTCTCCTTGGCCGCGCCGATCGCGGCTATTCGATGTGGCTCGTGCCCTTCGACAGGTCGATCATCCGCGCGCCCGAGAGATACTCGACCGTCTTCGGGTTCTTCAGCTTCGCCAGCCGCCGCACCACCTCGGCGATGCGCGCCGCCTGCTCGCGGATGACCTGCAGCTGCTCGCGCTGGTCGCCGCCGAGCTCTCCGTCCATGAGCAGCAGCTCGGCGTGACCCAGCAGCGCCGAGAGTGGATTGTTGATCTCGTGCTCGAGGGCGATGGTCGTCTCACCGATGCCGGCGAGCCAGCGCGCGCGCGCCAGCTCGGACTCGGCGGCGCGGCGTGCCTCTTCCTGCGCGATGCGGCGCGAGGCGATCTCCAGCCGCGCGCGCAGATTTTCCGGAGTGCTGGGCTTCGACACGTAGTCGTCGGCGCCGGCGTCGAGCACCTCGGCGAGATCATCGCGCGCCTCTCGCGCGGTGATGACCAGCACGAACGTCTCGCGCCCCGACGCATGCGCGCGGATGCGGCGGCAGACCTCGAGCCCGTCCACCACCGGCAGGTTCACGTCGAGGATGACGAGCGGTGCGGGTTCCGCCTGGTACATCTCCCACGCCTCCCCGCCGTCGCTGGCCCACCTGGATTCGTGGCCGAGGTAGGTGAGCACGGCCGCGAGCAGCGTGCGAGCGATGACATCGTCGTCGGCGAAGAGAACACGCATGGGAGCTCGGGTGCCTCAGCGCACGACGCCGGTCCTGATGGCGAGGACGGCGGGCGTGCTGTCGGATGCCGCGCCGCGCTGCCACGCCACCGCGATGCGACGACCGCGCACGGCGGCCAGCGGATGCGTGGCGATCCCGTTGTCGTCGGAGACCGGCAGCAGGCGCTCCTCGAAAATGTGTCCCATCGTCCGAGAAAGGGCGAGGCCGACGCGTGGTCTGCGACTGTTCGGATCCTCGAACGCCACCACGACGACGTCGCCGTCGGCGGCAACGCTCGACCGCCCCAGCCGATCACCATAGAAGATCGGCACGGCGGAATGGAACGTCGCACCGGCGTCCATCGAGTGCGCGTAGAAGAGGCCGGGGCCTTCCCTCCCGAGCAGCGAGAAGACGACGTGCACGTACCCGCTCGCCGAATCGGCGGCGATGGCGGGCGGCGCGCGATTGCAGCCGGTCACCGACTGGTCGGTGGTATCGACTGGCGACGGGGCGGACCAGGCACCACCGTCGTTCGCGCTGTACGCGGCGAGGAGGTGTGCGCCGCTGTCGGACCGCACGCGCCACCACGCCGCGTACAATCGCGAGCCTGCGCGCGAGACCACGAGCGAGCCCCGACACACGCCGCCCTCGGGAGGACGGATTCGCGCCACGAGCGCGGCGATCGTGTCGGGGCGCAGCGCGCCATCGGGCGCGAGCTGCACCGACGGCTCGGTCGTGGCCGTACGCATCGTGCTCCATTCGACCGGGCCTTCACTGCAGCCGATCGCCGACACCGAGATCACCGCCAGGACGAGGAGCGCACGCGCGCCACGCGCGCCGGCAGGACATGCCGAGCCCAGGTGCGCGGTACGGCAGTGGCCCATCGGCGGAGGATAATTGGCGCGTCGCAGCGAGAGAAGCGATGGCGTGAGACGACCGGAACGGAGTGTATCTTCAAGGTGGGGGGTGGGACGTTCGCAGTGACAACGTCTGAACTGCGTGAGCAGTTGCCGTCACCCACCACTCCCCACTCCCCACTCACCACCGGCTTCACCATGTCCAGCACCAGCGCACCGGATCGTTCCGCACCCGCACGCGCCGCCGCCGAGTCGCAGCAGGCGATCGAGACCACAACGCCACCCTCCGCGCCGCTCGCCGGATTCACCGGCACCAGGCGCGTCCCGCCCCCGGTGAACGAACCGGTGAAGAGCTATGCGCCCGGCTCGCCGGAGAAGCTCGGGCTCAAGGCGCGGCTCGCCTCGATGGCCTCGGAGCGCGTGGACATCCCGATCATCATCGACGGACGCGAGATCCGCACGGGCGACCTCGCGCACAGCGTGATGCCGCACGACCATCGGCACGTGCTGGCCGACTACCACCGCGCGACGACGCAGCACGTCGAGCAGGCGATCGCCGCGTCGAAGCGCGCCGGCGCCGAGTGGGCCAATTGGGCGTGGGAGGATCGCGCCGCGGTCTTCCTGCGCGCCGCCGAGCTGCTGACCACCACGTGGCGCCACACGGTGAACGCCGCGACGATGCTCGGGCAGTCGAAGACGGTGTTCCAGGCCGAGATCGATTCCGCGTGCGAGCTGATCGACTTCTGGCGATTCAACCCGGCGTACGCTCAGGAGCTGTACGACGAGCAGCCAATCAGCAATAACGCGATGTGGAATCAGCTCGACTACCGGCCGCTCGAAGGATTCGTCTACGCGGTGACACCGTTCAACTTCACGTCGATCGCGGGGAACCTGCCCACCGCGCCGGCGCTGATGGGGAACACCGTGCTGTGGAAGCCGGCTGCCTCGGCGATGCTCTCGGCGTACTACATCATGAAGCTGCTCGAGGAGGCGGGGCTGCCGCCCGGGGTGATCAACTTCGTCCCGGGCGATCCGGTGGCGATCTCCGACGTCGCCCTGGCGCACCGCGACCTCGCCGGCGTGCACTTCACCGGCAGCACTGCGGTGTTCAACTCGATGTGGAAGGCCATTGGTGCCAACATGTCGAAGTATGGCAGCTACCCGCGCATCGTCGGCGAGACGGGGGGCAAGGACTTCATCGTCGCGCACGCGTCGGCCGATCCCCAGGCGCTGGCCGTGGCGATCGCGCGCGGCGGGTTCGAGTACCAGGGACAGAAGTGCTCGGCGGCGAGCCGCGTGTACGTCCCGCGCTCGCTCTGGCCCGACCTGAAGGCGCGGCTCGTCGGCATCGTCGAGGAGCTGAAGATGGGCGACGTGACCGACTTCACCAACTTCATGGGAGCGGTGATCGACCAGCGCTCCTTCAAAAAGATCTCGGGCTATCTCGACGACGCGAAGCGGAACGCGACCGTGATCACCGGCGGCGTCGCCGAGGGAC
>DATFOL010000204.1:0-3525 GCA_035265545.1 Gemmatimonadaceae bacterium
GCGATCCGCGAGTGCTCGAGAAGCACTCCGAGAGCGCCGGCAACGCGTTGATGCTGGCGGTGACCGATCGCGCGCTTCGGATGGTCGTCGGTGAGTCGTTCACCACCCCGGTCGAGCTGCTCGACCGGATCCTGCCCGAGCTGCACGAATATGCCTGTGGGCTCACCGGTCTTCCGAATCTTCGTCGCACCTTCGCGCTCAACGCGCTCGTCCCGGTGGACAACGCCGCGTGGCTGCTCTACGCGGCCGAGAATGGGATCAAGACGTTCGACCAGATGATCCCGGCGGAGTATCGAGCGGGGCTGTCGACGCGGAACCGCGCCGTCGCGAGCCTGCCGTCGGTGACGTATGGGCTGCCGATCGACGACGTCGTCCAGGCGGCGCGCGACGGCTACTTCGTGATCAAGCTCAAGCTCGGCAGCCCGGGGACGCAGGCCGAGATGATCGAGAAGGACATCGCGCGCCTGACCGCGGTGCATCGCGCCCTGTCCGGCATCGAAACCGTACACACAAAAGACGGCAAGCTGCGCTACGATCTCGACCCGAACCAGCGCTACGAGCGGAAGGAGACGCTCCTCCGACTGCTCGCCGCGGCGCGGAAGATCGGTGCGTTCGATCAGATCGCGTTCATGGAGGAGCCCTTCCCGGACGAGAACGACGAGTCCGTGCGCGACGTCCCGGTGCGCATCGTGGCGGACGAGAGCGTGACCCGCGCCGTCGATGCGACGCGTCGCATCGAACAGGGCTACGCGGGCTTCGCACTGAAAGGCATCGCGAAGACGCTGAGCGAGACGCTCAAGATCGCGAAGCTCGCCCACGACCGGCGCATGATCTGCATGACGGCCGACCTCACGGTGAACCCAGTGCTGGTGGACTGGAACAAGAACGTCGCCGCTCGGCTGGCGCCGCTCCCGGGGTTCACGACGGGGATGATGGAGACGAACGGCCACCAGCAGTACCGCCGCTGGAACGAGATGACGAGCTGGCATCCGTGCGCGGACGCCTCCTGGCGCCGCGTGAAGGGCGGCGTGTTCGAGCTCGACGACGACTACTACGCACGGAGTGGGTGCATCTTCGAGGAGTCCCCGCACTATCGGGCGCTGGTCGCTCGGCCGCAGAGCGGGTAGTCACCGGCCACGTGCGCCGTGCGCGGGGCGTCGGGGAATCTCCCTCTCTCGGCCCTCGGCGGCGCGCTACCTTTGATCGATGCACTCGCTCGCTTCGTCAGCGCCCCGATGACGCCGCCGGTCGTGCAGGCGACAGGCCTGGTCCGCTCCTTCGGCGGGCGCCTGGTAGTGGACTCCGTGAGCTTCACGCTCAATGCGGGCGACTGCCTGGCGCTGTTCGGGCCAAATGGGGCGGGGAAGACGACACTCCTTCGTCTCATCGCGGGACTGCTCGCGCCCGGGCGCGGCTCGGTGCATGTGAACGGGGTGTCGCTGAAGGAGGGCGCCGCGGCGCGGGCACAGGTCGGGCTCGTCAGCCACGCGAGCATGCTCTACGGCGCGCTCACCGTTCGCGAGAACGTCGAGCTGGCGGCGCGACTCTACGGCCTTCCCGATCCATCCGCGGCTGCGCGCTCCGCGCTGGCCCTCATGCGGGTGGAAGACCGCGCCGACACTCCGGCGCGCACTCTCAGCCGCGGACTCCAGCAACGCGTATCGATCGCGCGCGCGATGGTCCACGCGCCGCGACTCCTCCTCTGCGATGAGCCGTACACCGGGCTCGACGACGCGGGGAGTGCGGCGTTGACCGAGGTGCTGACCGAGCGGCGCGAAGCGGGTGCGGCGCTGCTGCTCGTCACGCACAACCTCACCGAAGGGCTGGCGCTCGCCACCCAGGCGGCGATCATGCGCCGCGGGCGGTTCGTGCGCCACGAGGCACGCGAGGTGCTGGATCCGAGCGCGTACCAGTCGCAGTACCGCGAGCTGGCGGCCGTTCATGACTGATCGCGACGTCGGCGTACCTCCGGGCACCCTGGCCGCGTCGTGGCTCGTCGCGCGGAAGGATCTGGCGATCGAGTTCCGCACGCGCACGGCGTTCCTGTCGGCGCTCGTCTTCGCGCTGCTCGGCGTGACGATCTTCTACTTCGCGTGGGACGCCACCGCGGTGGCCGCCGCCGATCTCGCGCCCGGCGTGCTCTGGGTGATCTTCATCTTCGCCGGTCTGCTCGGCTTGCAGCGCTCGTTCGGCAGCGAGCTGGCGGACCGAGCGATCGACGGCCTGCTCGGCGCGCCCATCTCGCGCGAGGCCATTTATCTAGGCAAGGCGCTGGCGAACCTCGTGTTCGTGAGCGGGATTCTCGCCGTCACGATCCCCGCCGTCGTACTGTTCTACAATCTGCCGCTCGGTCCCGGCATCGGCGCGCTGGCGGGTATCGCGGCGCTGGCGGCCGTCGGCCTCGTGGCGGTGGGCACCCTGTTCAGCGCGATGGCGGTGAACACGCGCATGGCCGAGCTGCTGCTGCCGATGCTCAGCCTTCCGTTCTTCGTTCCGATCGTGATGGCGGCGGCGCAGTCGTCGGCGCGGCTCATGGCCGGTCGTCCGGTGGCCGAGGCATGGCCGTGGCTGCGGATCCTCGTCGCCTTCGACATCGTGTTCGTCACGGCGTGCACCCTCGCCTTCCCCTACACTCTCGACGAATGACCTCCGCCCAGGAGCCGATCACTCCTCCGCCGGCGCGGCGCGACCTGCTGCTCGGCGTCGCGATCGTCGCCGTCGCCGCCGTGTACGTGCGCGCGCTGGCGTTCACGCCGATCGAGGCGCGGCAGGGGGCGGCGCAGAAGATCCTCTACATCCACGCGACGGCGGCTTTCATCGCGCTCTATGTCGCCTTCGCCCTGATGGCGATCGCGAGCATCCTCTATCTCTGGCTGAAGGACGAGAAGCTCGACCGGGTGGCGGAGAGCGCGGCGGAGGTCGGGCTCGCGTTCACGACGGTGGTGCTCGTGACCGGTCCCCTCTGGGGGAAGACGATCTGGGGCGCGTGGTGGACGTGGGACGCGCGGCTCACGTCGACGCTCTTCCTCTGGTTCATCATCGTCGCCTATCTCCTGCTCCGCGGCGCGGTCGAGGAGCGGGGGCGTCGCGCGCGCTACTCGGCGGTGCTCGGCATTCTCGCGTCGCTGCTGGTGCCGTTCATCCATCTGAGCGTGTACCTCTTCCGGACCCTGCATCCGATGCCGATCGTGCTCAAGCCGAGCGCGCCGTCGATGCCGTCGGAGATGCGGGTCACCTTCTTCACCGGGCTGCTGGCCTTCATCCTGCTGTTCGCCGCGCTGATGCGGGCGCGGTATCGTCTCGCCACCCTTCGCGATCTCGTGCACGACCGCGAGCAGGAGCGCGCATGACCCCCGATAACGGCGGCTTCGCCACGGCCGCGTACATCCTCGTGGCCATCGTGTACGGCGCATACGTGTTGAGCCTCACCCTCCGCGAGCGCCGGCTGCGCGAGCGGCTGTCGCGCGTCGACGCTCCGGCGCGCACGACGCCGAACCGGCCAGCCGGCGCGTGAGCGGCATCGTC
>DATFOL010000205.1:0-7150 GCA_035265545.1 Gemmatimonadaceae bacterium
TATGCAGCGCACACTGGAATGGAAACGCCTCGTTGCCGGTGTTCTCGATCGTGATCGAGGTCGAAAGGGCTTCGTCGAGCGTGACGCGGACCGTGGCGCGAAAGGCGTGTGACCAGAGGGCGCGGGTGGCGTCGCTGTCGCGAATGCGGAAGAGCGCGAACACCGCACCCGTCGGATCTCGCGACACCTCGACTACCTCCCACGCCGCGGTCCGGACGAAGCCGTGCTGCGGAAGCGGGCCAAGATTGGCGAACTGCGGAAAGACCACGGGGATGCCGCCGCGGATGGCCTGACCGGCCGAGAGGCGGCTGTTCGCGCTGACGAACAGCATCTCCTCCCCATTCGCGCGCTTCCACGACGTGACGTGCGCGCCCTGGATCGCGATCTCCGCCGTCGCGCCGGAAGCGTGTCGCAGCGTGACCGTCTCGAGCTCACCGACTCGGCCGCGCCCCCCAGCGCTCGGCGCGGAGTCGGGCGCAGGGTTCGGCGTCGTGGACACGGTGGGCTGCGACTTCGCGCAGGCGGCAATCCCGGAGACGCCGACCGCGAGGCCGGCACCGGCGATGCGCTTCAGAAAGAGACGGCGGTCGTGCTGAAATTCGGTGTCGGTCATGCGTGATTGCTTTCGGGGCGTCCGTCGGGTTCGCCTGCCGCGTTCCCTGCCGGACAGCGTGATCGAGGGCGAGAGGCTCCGTCGAGAAGGATAGCCGCTGACGGATGGAGCGTCCGGCGTCATATTCCTTCTTGCGACCCGGAAGAATGAATGGTACTCTAGGCGAGCGATAGTGAACAAAAAGATCGTTTCTGAACAAAAGTGCGGCTACGGCATTTCGTATCACGCCCACTGTACGGTCATGACTCGCTAGTCGCGGCGCCACGGCATTTCGTCGCACGCTCGCGCAAAATCGCCGGCTCCCAACATCGTCGTATGGCCGCCTCCGACGTTGCCTCCATAGCCCTCGAGCTCGATTCCGCCGCGGAGCGGGACCACGAGCGCGATTTCTCCGAGCTCGCTGGACGCCTCGAGCGCACCGGATGCGACGCCGAGGAGGTGATCGCCGCGGTGCACCACTTCGAGGTCGCGCTCCCGTCGTGGGCGTTCGCCACCGGCGGCACACGCTTCGGCCGGTTCCCGGGTGCAGGAGAGCCGCGATCGCTCCGCGAGAAGATGGAGGACGCGGCGCTCGTGCACCGTCTCACGGCCGGCGCGCCCCGCCTCTCGCTCCACATTCCGTGGGACGAGATCCGCGACATCAATGAAGTGCTCGACGACGCGCGACGGCTCGGCATCGGGTTCGACGCGGTGAACTCGAACACGTTTCAGGATCAGCCGAACCAGCGCCTGAGCTACAAGCTCGGCTCGTTCCGCAATCCCGACGCGGCGGTGCGCCGCCAGGCGATCGAGCATCACCTGCACGTGATCGAGGTCGGCAAGCTGGTCGGCTCGAAGGCGATCTCGGTCTGGCTTGCGGACGGCTCGGATTTCCCAGGGCAGATGTCGCTCCGTGGGAGCTTCGATCGCGTGCGGGAATGCTTGCAGGAGGTATACGCCGCGATGCCGGACGACTGGCGGCTGTTCACCGAGCACAAGCCGTACGAGCCGTCATTCTACGCCACGGTCGTACAGGACTGGGGCTCGTCGCTGCTGCTCGCGCAGTCACTCGGCGATCGTGCGCAGTGTCTCGTCGACCTCGGGCACCATCTGCCGAGCACGAACATCGAGCTCGTCGTCGCGCGCCTGCTCGGTGCGGGCAAGCTGGGTGGCTTCCATTTCAACGACTCGATGTACGGCGACGACGATCTCACCGCGGGATCGATCCGGCCCTATGCGCTGTTCCTGATCTTCCACGAGCTCGTGCTGGCCGAGCGCGAGCGACTGCCTGGCTTCGATCCGGCGTACATGATCGACCAGAGTCACAACCTCAAGGATCCAATCGAGGCGCTGCTCCAGACGGTCGATCAGCTCCAGCAGTCGTACGCGAAGGCGTGTCTCGTCGACCACGACGAGCTCGCGGCGCATCAGGCGTCGGGCGACGTGATGATGGCCGAACGCACCCTGAAGCGCGCGTATGACACGGACGTACGGCCGTTGGTGGCGGAGGCGCGGCGCCGCCGCGGCGCGGCGCTCGATCCGGTGCTCGCGTTCCGCGCGTCGGGGTACCGCGCGCAGAAGGCGGCGGAGCGGCCGGCCGCACCTCCGTCGGCCGCGCGGACGCATCTATGATTGGAGCGGCGGGACGCGAGCGGTGAGCTCCGGAGCGGGATACCTGGCGATCGATCTGGGCGCGTCGAGCGGGCGCGTGGTGCTCGGCACGCTCGACGGCGACGTCATGCATCTCGAGGAGCTGCACCGGTTCACGACGCCGCTGCTCGACCGGAATCGCCATCTGTACTGGGACATCGAGTCGATGTGGGTCGAGATCCTGTCCGGCGTCGCGAAGTCGTTCGATACCGGCGTCGCGATCCGCTCGATCTCGGTCGACGCATGGGCGGTGGACTACGTGCCGCTCGATCTGCACGGCGCGGCGCTTCGTCGTCCCTACTCCTATCGCGATCCGCGCACGCTGGGCCGGATGGAGACCGCGATCGAGCTGGCGGGCGGCGCGGAGGCGCTGTACGAGCGAACGGGCATTCAGTTCCTCTCGCTCAACACGCTGCCGCAGGTCGTCGCCGACATCCGCGACGAGCCCGGCCTAGTATGGGAGACGGCGACGCGCCTGCTCATCGCCGAGTATTTCCTCTACCGGCTCTCTGGCGTGGCCGTCGCCGAAGCGACGAACGCGAGCACGACGCAGCTCGTCGATGCGCGGACCGGCGAGTGGGCGCGCGACGTGATCGAGGCGATCGGCGACGACGAGCGGCGCTGGCCGCGCATCGTGTCGCCGGGCACGGTGCTCGGCCCGCTGCTTCCAGAGCTCGTGCCGCAGGGTGTGACGGCACCGCCCACAGTGCTGGCGTGCTGCGCGCACGACACCGCGTCGGCGGTGGCAGCGGTGCCCGCGACCGGCGAGCGGCGGTGGGCGTTCATCAGCTCGGGCACGTGGTCGCTCGTCGGGATGGAGCTCGACGCGCCAGTCCTCACGGCCGCGGCACGCGAGCACTCGTTCACCAACGAGGCGGGGCTCGATGGCACGATCCGTTTTCTCAAGAACCGCGCTGGGATGTGGGTGCTGGAGGAGTGCCGCCGCGAGTGGGAGGAGCAGGGAACGCGCTACACGCACGAGTCTCTCTTCCGCGCGGCGGCCGAGTCGCCGTCGCTCGGCGCGACGATCGACCTGAACGCGCCGGAGTTCGCCGGCCGCGGCGAGATGCCGCGCAAGGTGGTGGACGCCTGCGTGGCGCGCGGGCTCGACGCGCCGACGTCGCACGGCGGCATGGTGCGTCTCATCCTCGAGAGCCTGGCCGCGAGCCATGCTGCCGCGATGGACGAGCTCGAGGCGGTCACGGGCTCCCGCGTCGAGGACGTGCACATCGTGGGCGGCGGATCCCGCAACGATCTGTTGAATCAGCTCACCGCCGACCGCACCGGACGGCGCGTGCTCGCCGGCCCGGAGGAGGCGACCGTGCTGGGCAACCTCCTCGTCCAGGCGCGCGCGCTCGGCGATCTGCCGTCTGGGGTGACCGTCCGCGACGCGGCGCGCCGCTCGGCTCGAATCACGGATTACCACTCACGCCACAGTGCGCCCCACGGGAGCGCTGCGTCCTTCGCTCTCTGACACCGAATCTCCGATGACGACTACATCGCGTCCCACCGCTCCCGCGGCCAAGGCCGACACCGGCGCCTCCCGCGACGACTACCTGCGCAGCCGGTGGGACGACGCGCTCGCCGCGACGATGGATCCGGTTCAGCGGCTGATCTACCGCTCGAACATCCTCGGAGCCGATGCGCGCATCACCAACACCGGTGGCGGCAACACGTCGTCGAAGATCGAGGTGAAGGATCCGCTCACCGGCGAGCCCACCCGCGTGCTCTGGGTGAAGGGCTCCGGTGGCGACCTGCGCACCGCGACGAAGGCGAACTTCGCGTCGCTGTACCTCGACCAGGTGCTGAACCTCCGCACGCTCTACGAGAAGTACGAGCAGCGTGGGCCGAAGACACCGGCCGAGGACGCGATGGTCGGGATGTATCCATACACGACGTTCGACCGGAACCCGACGGCGTCGAGCATCGACACTCCGCTCCACGCGTACATCCCGTTCGCCCACGTCGACCACATGCATCCGGTCGCCGTGATCGCGCTGGCAACGGCGAAGGATGGGCCGGCGCTGACGCGCGAGGTGTACGGCGACGACGTGATCTGGACGAACTGGCAGCGGCCCGGCTTCGAGCTCGGTCTCGAGCTGGAGCGCGTCTGCCGCGAGCACCCGAACGCGAAGGGCGCGATCCTCGGCCAGCACGGGCTGATCAACTGGGCCAACGATGACAAGGAGTGCTATCTCCTGACGCTCGACCTGATTCGCCGCGCGCAGGAGTTTCTCGACGCGCGCGCCGAGAAGGCGGACTTCGGCGGGGCGAAAGTGCAATCGCTGCCGGAGGCGGAGCGCAAGCGCGTGCTGGTAGAGGTGCTGCCATGGCTGCGCGGCAAGGTGAGCGCGGAGAAGCGGCAGATCGCGACGGTGGAGATGCGGGACGAGGTGCTCGAGTTCGTGAACTCGCACGACGCGCTGCGTCTCGCCGAGCTGGGAACGAGCTGTCCCGATCACTTCCTGCGCACGAAGATCAAGCCGCTCTACGCGGACTGGAATCCGGCGGGGGCGAACGTGGACTCGCTCAAGAAGGTGCTCGACGCCGGGCTCACGCAGTACCGTGCGGACTACGCCGAGTACTACGACCAGTGCAAGCGTCCCGACTCGCCAGCGATCCGCGTCTCGTCGCCGAGCGTGATCCTCATCCCGGGCGTCGGACTGATCGCGTGGGGCAAGTCGAAGTCGGAGAGCCGTGTGACGGCGGAGTTCTACAACGCGGCGATCGGCGTCATGCGCGGTGCGGAGCGGGTGAGCAAGTACATCGCGCTCGATCGGCAGGAGGCGTTCGACATCGAGTACTGGCTGCTCGAGGAGGCGAAGCTCAAGCGGATGCCGGCGGAGAAGCCGCTCGACCGGCAAGTGGTGGTGGTGGTCGGCGCGGGGAGCGGGATCGGCCGCGGGCTGCTGGCGCGCCTCGTCAACGAAGGCGCCAGCGTCGTCGCCGTGGATCGTGACGCGGAGAGCGCGAGCAGCGCGGCGAACGAGCTCCAGAAGAAAGTCGGCATGGGGATCGGTGTCGCTGGCACGGGGATCTCCGGCGCGGGGCAGGTCGTCGGGCTCGGCGCCGACATGACGGACCGTGCGGCGATCCGACGCGCGCTGAGCGAAGCGATCCTGGCGTACGGCGGCGTCGATCAGGTCGTGGTCACCGCCGGCTACTATCCGAACCCCGACGAGAACGGCGAGGTCGGGGACCACGAGTGGGCGCGCGCGTTCGCGATCAACGTGACGGGTCCGTACCTCGTCGCCGACGAGGCATATCGGATCTGGAAGCAGCAGGGGCTCGAGGGAAGCCTCGTGATCTGCACGAGCGTGAACGCGGTGGTACCGAAGGCCGGCTCGTTCGCGTACGACACCAGCAAGGCGGCGGCGAACCATCTCGTGCGCGAGCTCGCTGTCGCGTATGCGCCGCTCGTGCGGGTGAATGGCATCGCGCCGGCCACGGTGATCGAGGGCTCGTCGATGTTCCCGCGCGAGCGCGTGCTGGCGTCGCTGACCAAGTACAAGGTCGAGCACGATCCCGCGGCGAGCACCGAGGAGCTGCGCGATCGCCTGGCGGCGTTCTACGCCAAGCGGACGCTGACGGGGCAGCCGGTGACGCTCGACAGTCAGATCCGGGCGATCACCGCGTTCCTCGACGGCGACTTCAGCAAGACGACGGGTCAGATCGTCAACGTGGACGGCGGACAGGCGGCGGCCTTCCTCCGCTGACCGCTCCGCCGATGAGCGAGGTCGTGCTCCGCGCGACGGACGTGACCAAGGCGTACGCCGGCGTGCAGGCACTCAAGCGTGCGTCGCTCGAGCTGCGCGCCGGTGAGGTGCACGCGCTCGTCGGCGAGAACGGGGCGGGGAAATCGACGCTGATCAAGATTCTCACCGGCGCCGTGCAGCCGGACTCGGGGGAGATCGTGCTGGACGGGATGCGGCTCGACCGGCTCTCGCCCGCATCGGCGAAGCAGCTCGGTATCGCGGCGATCTACCAGCAGCCCGCGTTGTTCGGCGAGCTCACCGTGGCGGAGAACATCGCACTCGGCCTGGAGCGCACGGGACGCTGGGGACGGGTGGACTGGAGCGCGCGACACCGGCGCGCCGAGGAACTGCTCGGCCGGGTCGGCGCGCGCATCGACCCCGAGACGGACGCTGGTGAGCTGAGCATGCCGCAGCAGCAGCTGGTCGAGATCGCGCGCGCGCTCGGCGCCAATGCGCGCGTGCTCATCCTCGATGAGCCCACGGCGTCGCTGTCCAAGGAGGACACCGACAACCTGTTCCGGGTCGTTCGCGAGCTGCGCGCGCAGGGGGTCGGGATGATCTACATCTCGCACCGGCTCGAGGAGCTGCCGGTGATCGCCGACCGAGTCACCGTGCTGCGTGACGGAAACACCATCGCCACGCGGGAGATGGCCGAGGTGAATCGCGAGCAGCTCATCCAGATGATGGTGGGACGCGAGCTGTCGGCGGTGTTCCCCAAGCGCGAGGTGCCGCGCGGCGACGCCGTGCTCGAGCTGCGCGGCGTCGGCTGCGGGTCGTCCGGTGTGAGAGACATCAATCTCACGGTGCACGCCGGCGAGATCGTCGGTCTGTCGGGGCTGGTGGGCGCCGGCCGTTCGGAGCTCGCGCGCACGATCTTCGGACTCACTCCGGCCGACCGTGGTGAGATCCTCGTGAAGGGACGACGGGTACGCATCGGATCGCCGGCCGACGCGATCGCGAACGGGATCGCGTACGTGCCGGAGGATCGGCGACGGCACGGCGTGGTGCTGGAGATGCCCGTGAGCGAGAACGTCACGCTGGCCGCGCTCGGCAACCTGTCGCGGTTCGGCGCGCTCGACTTCCGACGCGAGCGCGAGCTCGCCGCCGACTACACGCGTCGGCTCGGGGTGAAGACGGCGTCGATCCGCTCCCT
>DATFOL010000206.1:0-2113 GCA_035265545.1 Gemmatimonadaceae bacterium
CTACATGTCCCGCAACGTGCCGACCATCAAGGTAGGCATGGAGCTCGGTCCGTCGTCCGTGATCGAGATGTCGCGCAAGTTCGGGATCTCCACGCCCATCCCGCCGTATCCGTCGATCTACATCGGCGCGGCCGACGTCTACCCGCTCGAGATGGTGGCCGCGTACACCGCGTTCGCCTCGCTCGGCACGCGCGCCGCGCCCACCGGGATCGTCCGGGTGGAGAATGCCAAGGGCGATATCATCTGGGAGCCGACCCCGGTGCGCACGCCGGTCATGTCGCCCGAGGAGGCGTGGCTCGTCGTCAGCATGATGAAGGACGTCGTTCAGCGCGGCACGGCCGCCGGCTCGGTCGGGAGCCAGTTCACGATCCCTGCCGGAGGCAAGACCGGCACGACGAACGACGGCGCCGACGTCTGGTACATCGGATACACGTCGGACCTCGTTGCCGGTGTGTGGATGGGGATGGACAAGCCGCGCAAGATCAAGAACAACGCGCAGGGAGGTGTGCTCGCCGCGCCAGCGTGGACGGCGTTCATGAAGGAGGTCTATCGCCGCAGGCGGCCGTCGGCCGACTGGACCCGGCCGGAAGGCATCGTCGAGCGACAGATCGACATGACGAGTGGCGAGCTCTGGGGGCCTGGCTGCGGGCCCGTGATGACCGATTATTTCCTCGCCGGAACCGATCCGATCGCGACGTGCATCCCGTTGGCGGCTCCCAATCCGGAGCCTGGCGCGCCTGGTGCACCTGGCACCGCGCCGGTGGACACCTCGTTCGGCTTCCCGCCGCCGAGCGCGCCGCCGCCCGCGCCCGATACCTCCTCCACGGTCTCGCGTGTGCGCGCCTCGCCCGGCTCCGTCGTCATGCCGGGAGCCGCACCCATTCCACGCCCTTCACGGGTGCGCGCGGCGCGTGACTCCGCCGTCGGCGTGGCTGCGCCGCGCGACACCAGCAATCCGTTCACGCTTCCCCCCACACAGCGCCGATGACGTGGCAGCCGGTCGACTGCCACGCTCACTCCACGCACTCCGACGGCGCGCTCACTGTGGCCGAGGTGGTCGAGAAGGCCCGCTCCGTCGGCACCCGACCGAGCGTCACCGATCACATCTCGCGTGACGCGCCGACCAGCATCGACTCTCCGCGCGAGGTGGCGCGCTACCTCGACGACCTGGAAGAGCACGACGTGCTGCGCGGCGGGGAGTTCTGCTGGCACGACGCGCTCTGGCGGGAGCTTCAGCCGGAAACGGTACGCCGCTTCACGCACCGCATTGGCTCGCTGCACTCCATCCGGCTCACCGACGGCGCATACTTCCGCGTCTTTCATCGCGATCTGCCCGCGGGACTGACTCCCGCCGCGTACCTGGAGGCCCATGTCTCCTCGCTCGAGGAGCTGGTGGACGAGATGCCGATCGACATCTTCGCGCATCCGACGCTGATCTCGCCGTCGCTCCGGCACCTCGACCCGCGCGAATTCTGGACGGAGGCGCACGAGGAGCGGCTCGTGCGCGCACTGCACGGCGCCGGGATCGCGTTCGAGATCTCGAACCGCTATCGGCCGCACGAGCGCATCGTCCAGCGCGCCGCGCAGACCGGAGTGCGCCTCTCGCTCGGATCGGATGGACACTCGCGCGAGCAGGTCGCCGACGTGGCGCATCCGCTCGCCCTCGCCCGCTCGGTCGGCGCGCGCGACGAGGATCTCTACGACCCCACCCGCCACGGATCCCGCACCGGCGCCTTCGACGGATGACGCGCTACCACGCGCGATGGATCGTCCCCGTCTCTGCGCCACCGATCGCCAACGGCACCCTGGTCGAGCACCGAGGACGCATCGAGTGGGTCGGCCCGACGCCGGAAGCGCCGCCGGCGAGCGAGAGTGACGAGGTGATCGACCTCGGGGATGCGATGCTGCTCCCCGGGCTCGTCAACGCGCACTGCCACCTCGAGCTGACCGCTATGCGCGGCTTCCTCGACGGATTGCCGTTTCGTGAATGGATCCTCCGCCTCACCACCGCGCGGCGTGCGGTGCTCACCGCCGAGTCGCTGCTCGACGCCGCACGGCTCGGCGTCGAAGAGGGAATGCGTGCCGGCGTCACGACCTTTGCCGATACCGGCGA
>DATFOL010000207.1:0-21708 GCA_035265545.1 Gemmatimonadaceae bacterium
GATACGTCACCGATAGCCTTGATGAGCGCGCCCGTACACCGCTCGTGGCACGGAGCACGATTGATCCCTAGTACGACGGTAGATCTGACCCCTTTCGCCTTGTTGGCAGCAAGCACGCCGAGTACTCCATTCCAGTGTGCCGCGATGAGATTCTCCTCAGCATGACCTTCGCGGTCACTCGCGACAACTTCGCCGAAGCGAGATCCATTGATGAAGACTGCGGCATTGGTCTCAAAGCGCGGTTGCGTCCTGAACAGCACCCTTGCTTCGTCATCCGGGGCGAAGGCGTCATCCCACTTGATGGTGCGCTGTTCTGGGTCACTCGCTGTCGCGACGACATCGAAGGTGAGAGACGCCTCGTCCGCGATTCTTATCGAGAGTGATTTCAGGCCTGCGGGTCTGTGTTTTACGTGCACCTCCGTCAGCACTCGCTGCATATCGGCGATCCCGTGCAGCTTGCCTCCCTGCATCGCTTTCTTGACATCGTCCAGCGCGAGTGCCTTTACCTTCGCCGCTTGCTGCGGCGTCACTGGGACAGTGGCTGGCGGCGAGGCTGTAGCGACTAGCGGAGCTTCCTTCTCGTGCTGTTTGGGCCCCAACAACTTCCCCGCTTTCTTCGCCATCCCCACCACCCATCTGGCGATCTTGTCCAGCACCGCCTCCACCTTCCCCCGCACCTTGTCCAGCACCTGACGGATCCGCGCCGTGATCCCATCCAGCCGCAGGAACTTCGCGAGGAACGAGATCACAAGCTTCAGCCCGCGCGCGAGCCCGCCCTCCAGTGCTTCCGCCGCCGCGGCGATGTTGCCGGCCGCGATCTCGGCGATCGAGCCGAGGAAGCTGCCGATCATCTGCATGATGTCGCGCGCCTTCTGGATGAAGAACACGATCGTGTCGTAGATCGCGACGATCGCGCGGATGATCCCGGCGCCGGGGACGAAGGTGGCGATGATCGTCTTCACCGCCTGTTCCACCACCGTCCATTTGATCCAGTCCGTCACCGAGGCGGCGAAGGTCCGCTTCAGCTCCTCGCCCATGTCCTTGATCTCCTCCCACGCCGCCATGGGATCGGACACGAGCTTCTGCACGAGACCGAACGTCGTCCTGAGCCCTTCGACCACAGGCTCGGGGATCAGCTTCACGAGCGCCTTCTTGATGTTCACCCAGCTGATCCCGACGAGCTGGAACAGGACGCCGACGATCGCCTTCAGCGTCCAGCTGTTCGGAATCGTGATGCCCTCGAGCGACCCGGTGAGCCACTCGAACACGGCGTCCTTGAGGTGCGTGAGGAAGTTCTTCGCGAAGCTCAGGAACCCGCTCTTCGCCGCGCCGATCAGGCTCTTCACGAACTGGATCGGCTTCGTGAAGATCGCCTTCAGCACCGCGATCCCCTTGTTGATGATGTTCTCGATCGTCGACAGTGAGAACCCGAACTTCTCCAGCGCCCACGTGAAGAACTTCTTCGCGGCGTACAGCAGCAGCCGACCCACCTTGGCCAGCATGCCGGACATCGCCTCCTTCATCTTCTCGATCTTCTCGTCGATCGCCTTGATGGCCGCCGTCTGCTTGTCCTTGAGCTTCGCCTTCAGCTCTTCCTCTTTCCTGCTGATCGTCTTGTCGAGCTCCGCGAGCTTCTCGTTCATCTCCGCGGCAGCCTTCTTCCCGGTGTCCTGGAGCGCGGGCTCGAGTCCGGCTACCCAGTCGTCGATCTCCTGTTTCTTCGTCGTCAGCTCGTCGTGGCATTCCTTGATGACGCGCGCGTTGTCGGCGGCGATGTCGGCCACGAGCTTCTCGACCCGTTTCACGAACGCGTCGCGGTTCTCCTTGAACAGCTTCTTCACGCCGTCGAGCTCGTCGATGCCCAGTAGCCAGTCCTTCGCCTTTTTCGCCCAGCCGAACCAACCGGAGTAGCGTTTGGACTTGTACGCGTCGAGATCGCGCTTGACGTTCGCCTCGAAGTCCGTTGCCGCCGCGGCGTTCCCCTCGTCGAACCGCGTCATCGACTCGGTGTCCAGATCGGCGAGGCGCTTGGTCACCTTCTGCTGGACGGCTTGGTAGCGGTCGTTGACCTCCTTCGCCACGGCTTCGCGCTTCTTCTCCAGCGCGGACTTGGTGTCTTGCTGCTTTCCCCCGGTGGCAGCAAGCGCGGTCTTGCGACGGTGCGCCAGCGTGCCCCGCTCCGTCTGCTCCTCGTGGGCGAGCTCCTTGTCCACCTTGACCCGCTCGTCGGTGGCCATCTTCTGCACGGCGACAGGCTCGGTCGCCGCCAGCTTCTTGATCCCCTTCTTCTCCTTGTTCGCCTCGGCCAGGTCGCCACTGTCGACCATGTCGAGCTGCTCCTGCGAGACGCCCTCCTCCTTCAGCTTGTCGTCGGCCTGCGTCGTGTACGCGCTGACGTCGGCGTGCTCCTTCAGGAGCGGGGCGATGGCGCCGCGGCCGAGGTGCATCGCGGAGGTGGGCGGCGCAGCCTCCGCCGGTGGCAGCTGCACGGGCTCGTGACCCGAGGGCACGGGCGGTGGCGCCACCCGCACTTCGCCGAATGTCTGCACCGTGGCATTCTTGTCGGCCTGCGCCACCTGGAACACTTCGGCCGCCGTGTGCTGGCCCTTCTTGTCGCGCTGGAAGTTGTCGAGCACGCCGATCGACTTCGGGACGTTCGCCGCGAGCGATTCCGCGAGCGTGCGCTTGCCCTTGATCTCGTCGACGACTGGCGCTTGCCGGCCGCCCACGATGGCCACCTGGCCGGCGTTGCCCGTCGCCTGCTCTTCACTCTGCGGGATCTCGACCGCATCCTCGGTCTTCTTCAACTTCTCGCCCGCATCCTCGTGCGTCTGCTCGTTCGCCTTCAGCTTCGACAGCTTCGCAGCCCCTTGAGCGAACACCGGCCCGCCCTTGGCGGCGAGATACTGCGCGACCTTGCCACCGCCGACGGCCTTCATCAGCGCCGCCGTGGCCTCGGCCGCCTTCGGCACGGACTTGCCACCGCCCCGCCGCTTCGCGCGAGGCTTCGCCTTGGGTGGCGGAGTCTTCTCCGGCTTCGGAGCGGGCTTGTGTACCTCCGGCACGGGCTTCGGTGGCGGCAGCTCAGCGATCCGGCGCTCGGCGGCGAGGGCTTCGTCCTCGAGCTTCGCGACCTGCTCGACCGTCATGTCCTCGGGGAGCTCGACGACGTCGCCGCTGCGCGACTTGAAGAACGTCGTGCCGCCGAGCTGCCAGCTCAGGATCGGCCGGCGACGCACGCGGCGCGTATCGGCGCCCTGCTGCACCACGTGGGTGAGCTCGTGCGCGATCAGCCGCTGTCCCTCGGTGCTCGTCGGCCGAAATTCTCCCGCACCGAAGAACAGGTGATCGCCCACGGTGAACGCGCGCGCGGCGAGCGCGGTCGCGGCGCCGGTTGCCCTGTCGTTCGTGTGCACGCGCACGGCAGAGAAATCGTAGCCGAAGCGAGGCTCGAACTTCGCCCGCACCGATTCGGGCAGCGGCGATCCGCCGTCCGCCGTCAGCGCGTCGATCGTGCGCTCGACCCCCGTCGGAACCGTGGATGACCCCGGCCCCGCGCTCTTCTTCTGCAGCGTCTTCTTCTCACCGTCCTTCTTCTTTTCGTCCTCCTTCTTCCTCCAGTCGTCGTCCATCCGCGCGGGCGGGTCGGTCTTGCCGAGCGCGCGACGCACCATGCGCGAGAGCTGCGCGGCGATCCCTCGACGCGGGATGGCCGGTCCGCTCATCTTCGTCGTCATCTCGGGCGACATCACGACAGCCGCGGTGCGCTCCGCCTCGCGCTCGTACGGGTCGTCGGCCGGTCCGACGGTGAGCTGCGGCTGCAGCGCTCCTACCGCCAGCATGTGGCGCAGCGTCGCGCCATCCGGCTCGTGCCGGTCCGCACGCGCGCGCGGCGAGGCCTGCGGCTCGCGCGCTGCGGACGACGCTGCATTCCGCTTGGTGGACGTCGGGACGGCGACGCGTTGCAGCTCACCCATGGGCGTGCCCTCGCCCCACCGCGCGCGTGACGCCGCTCGCAATCGCGACGGCGACGGATGCGCCGCTCGCGAGCGACGGCACTCGCACGTCGATGCTGGCGTGCATCGTCTTGCCCGCAGGCAGCGGCGCTGTCTCGAGCGCCGACTGCACCGCCTGCTCGACGAGGGCGCGTAGCCCCGCAGCGTCCAGACGATGGACGTCCGCGCCGACGAGGCGCACCCGGCCGACGTCGAGATGCCAGATCGTCATCGCCGTGCCATCGCGTAGTATGGGCCGAATTCGGCCACTCCGATTGGCTTCTGCAGCTTCACGTACTCGCGCGCGGCGGCGCGCACGACGTGCGGCATGCCGATCGGCACCTGCTCGGCTGCGGCGAGGAACGCTGCGTTGACGGCGATCGAGCGGATGTTCCCGCCGCTGAGATCCAGGTTCGACAGTAGCGCCATCTCCAGCCCATCGACCTCGGCCTGCGCGGGGAACACACGCTCCCAGATTCGCCGCCGATCGTCCGCGGCGGGAAATGGGAAGTCGATCACGAAACGCAGCCGCCGCAGGAAGGCCGTGTCGAGCGCCGTGCGGCGATTCGTCGCCAGGATCGCCAGCCCCGAGTAGTCCTCCATCCGCTGGAGGAGATAGTTGATCTCGAGGTTCGCGTACCGGTCGTGGCTGTCGCGCACTTCGGTGCGATTGCCGAACAGGGCGTCCGCTTCGTCGAAGAACAGGATCGCGCCGCTGCGCTCGGCGGCGTCGAACACGCGGCGCAGGTTCTTCTCGGTCTCGCCGATGTACTTGCTCACCACACCGGCGAGATCGATCCGGTACAGGTCGAGCTCCAGCGTCGCGGCGAGGATCTCGGCGGCCATCGTCTTCCCCGTGCCGCTCGGGCCGGCGAACAACGCGGTGATCCCCCGTCCACGGCCGAGCTGCGCCCCGAAGCCCCACGACTCGTACACGCGGCTCCGCTGCTGCACCTGCGCCGCCAGCTCGCGGAGCTGCGCGCGCACGTCGTCGCTCACCACGATGTCGTCCCAGCCGTAGCTCGGCGGGATGCGGCGCGCCAGGTCGTCCAGCGCCGCCCCGGTCTGCTCGCGGCATGCCGCCCACAGTGCGCGGGCCGAGATCTCGCTGCCCCCACGCGCGACGCGCGACACGACATCGGCGATGGCGTCGCTGCCGAAGTCGAACTGCTGGGTGATGGCGTCGATCTCGCCGTTCACGGAGCTGGCGTGCGGTTGGAGCGCCGTGCGCCACAGCGTCCGCTGCTCGAGCCGGCTCGGGCGCACCGTGCGCACCACCGCGACTTCCTCGTGCGTCGGCCAGCGCTCCACGCTGATCACGAACAGCGTGGCGGCCAGGGTGGCGATCAGCTCGTCGATCGCCATGGCGGTGACGTCGCCGCGCTCGGCCTCCGTTCCGTCGACGACCACCGCGAGCCCGGCGAGCCGTGCCTCGCGGCCGAGCAGCGCGATCAGCGTCGCTCGCTCGCCGGCCGAGCAGGCGGCGAACCGCCGCAGATCGAGCAGGTGCGGCCGGAGCCCCAAGCCACCGCAGGCGAGCCGCGCTGCCTCGCGTGGGCCACCGTCGGCCGCGCCGACCAGGTTGATGGTGCACCATCGGCCGTCGGCCCCTTCTATATATGTCGCCGCCTGCGCCGCGGCCTGCGCCGCGCGTTCGCTCGGCAGCGTCTCGCGCAACGGTGTCACCAGGGCCGCGAGCCGGCTCTCGAGCCGGTTCACTCCGCGCAGGTAGTCGCTCATCCGCTCGTCCACGCGCAGCCGGCGCAGCAGCAGCGGCTCGCGCTCGTCGTCGTCCACCTCCACGAGCCTGAGCGCACGCAGCGGACGCTTGGACATGAGACAGTCCGCCGCGAGCACTCGCTCGCCGACGTCGTCCACGAGGAGCGAGAGCGCGAGCTGCAGCGTGGCGTGGTCCCGTCGCGGGTCATCGTGCAGCTCGGCGAACGCGCGCGCGAATGCGCCATCGAGGCCGGGCGCGGCGGCGAGGAGCAGCACGTCGCACTCGAGCGGGCTCAATCCCACGAGCTCTCGCAGGACGGGCAGCGGCAGTGGCGTGGACACCTCGCTCGCACGCTGCTCGAGGCCGGCGAGCTCCGTCGCCAGTGTGGTCTCCGCCGCGGTCGGCGCCGATCGAGCACGTTCGGCGTCGCTCGTGGCGATCAACCAGTCCGCTCGCCGCGGTGCGTCGGCGGTCGCGCCGAGCGAGATGGCGTGCCGCTGCAGTCGAAGCCTGAGCAGCTGCAGCGCCGTCCGCAGCCACCCTGCTTGCTCGGCACGCACGAGCTCCGCGCTCACGACGGCGCTCACAGTGGCAGCTCCGCGACGGCGGGGTCGATGCTCTCGGCCCCGTTCACGCGCACGCGCACCGCGAAGCGGGCGTGCAGCTGCAGCTCGGCCACCGTGGTCGCGTCGCTCGGCGCCGCATCGAACAGCACCACGCCGCCCGTTCCGGGAATCACCAGAAGCTGGTTGCCGCTCACAGCGACCCGTGCCCCCGCATACTCCGGGGCGGCGCCCGCGTTGATCTTCGTCTGCAGATCGGCGGCGAGCGCGGCCAGCGTGGTCGGCTTGCTCAGCGTCAGGATGAGCGGTAGCTGAGCGCCGATGGTGATCCGGAGCTGCGGCACGGTGGCCGAGATGGCCGGTGGCGACCCCAGCTCGCCGGACATGAGCGCCGATGTCGCACCCGGCAATGGCGTGCCGGTGAGCCCGAGCGTCGTCGCGAAGGGGGAGCCGCCGCTGGGCGTGATCGCGATCGCATCGGTCAGTCCTCCCGGCACGATCACCAGCGCATCGTTCCACAGATCCACGCGCGTGCCGGTGAACCGCGGATCGGTGGGATCCGCATCGCGGATCAGACCACCGAGGATGCCAGCGATCGTCGCACGCGATATCGCAGCCGGGAGATTGGCCACGATCGGCCGCGTCGTCCCTCCGATCGTGATGTCCAGGGTCTGGGTGCCGGCGCCGAGCGCGATCGGATCGGGCAGCGCGCTGCCGACGATCGCGTTCACGGCACGGGTCGGCAGGGTGTCGGGAAGCGGGACGACGATCTGCGTCGGCGTGGCGGCGAGATACGCGGTGCGAGGCACGACGGTGCGACCGATCATGGTCTCGCCTTCCTGCACCGCGCCGATCAGCCGCTGTCCGCCGATGACGAGTCGGCGCGGCGCCGCCGCTACCACGAGCGTCGCCGGATTCAGCGACGGGACGAGCATGAACGCGGCCTCGTTCGAGTCGAAGCGGCTTTGCGGCACGAGCGGATCGCGTACCACCACCTTCACGGTCCGCACGCCGGGTTGCAGCTGCTGCTCCGGCGCGATCGGTCCGCGACCCGGCACCACCGCGTCGGGGATCGTCACCACCACGCGCGTCGGATCGGCGGACGTCGCGGGCACTTCGACGTCGCCGAGCACCGCCGCGGTGATCGGCCCCGAGAGCGACGTGCCGCGCAGTACCAGCTGATCCCCGATCCGTGCATACGCGAATGGCTGCTCGGCCGTCGTGCCGGCCCGGATGACGCGCACCTCGGTGATCGTCGGCGCCTGAATGGTGAGGACGTACACCATCGGTCCCGGCGTCGGCGCATCGCTCGGCAGCGGTGGGATGGTCGGCGATAGCGGCTGTCCGACCGGGCGCGGGAACCGCCGCGCACGCCGGCTCTCGATCTGGACGACGTTCACTTTGTAGGCCGCCGAGAGCCGATACCGCAGGGCCAGCGCGGTCCACACCTTCGAGATGTCCTCGAGCGTGAGCGGCTCGAGCGAGATCTTCACCGTCTCGTACTCGTCGCGCAGACTTTGGTGCAGCACGAGGGCGCCGCTCGGCGCACGCTGCGTCGTCACACCGTCCGTGACGACGGGCACGTCGTGCAGCACGCGCATCGCGCTTCCGAGCACGAACTGCCCGGTGGAGTCGTCGAACAGCGTCGCGGTACCGAGCCGTACCTCGGTCGTGCCGTAGGCCGTGAGTAGGTAGTGCAGGTTCAGGCTGAGGGGCGGGTGACCGTATGCCCCGGGCGTTCCACGGCCCGGGATCTCCTGGTTCTGCAGGTAGCCGTTCTCGGTGACGCGGTACAGGAACAGGTTCACGCGCGCTTCTTCCGCGCGCTGGTCGTTGTCGCGCGCCGAGAATGGTGGCGTGCCGATCGTCACCGGCACCGGCGCGCCGAACGGCTGCTCCATCCGGTCGGCGAGGAGGGTCTGGAGCGTCGCGCTCGCGCCACCGATGGCGCGGAAGTCACTCATGACGCGGGTGCCTCACCAGTTCCACGGCGCGTAGCTGCGCAGCGCCGCGTAGTCATCGAAGCCGCTCACCGGCGCCGCATTCGTCGTCCGCTCGGCGGCGACGGGGGCTGCGGTTGCGGGCGCTGACGGCGCCGCGTCGGCGCCATGGATCTCGATCGAACCGATGCGCACGTGGACCGTGCGCTCGGGCGCTGCCTCCGCTCGTGCCGATGCGGCTGCGCGCGTCGAGACGGCGGGCTCGAGCGACACCGCGACTGGCGCCGGCGCGTCGCTCGGCACGGCGGCCGACTCGATCCGGAGCTCTTGCGGCGGTGGCTCGTTGCGTGTGGCGCGCGGTGCCTGCTCACCCACGATTGCTTCGCGCGGCTCGGATGGCGCGGAGGCGGAGACGTGGAGTACACTCGAAGGCGCGGACGCATACGCGCCGCGCCGGGCCGCGTCGCTCGCCATCGGGCTCGCGCCTGCTGCCGACGGAAGCGGCGCAGCGGCTGCCGTCGCTGCACGTCGCGCCACCCGTGCCGGTGTCGGCACGCTCGCACTCGGTGCGGCGACACGCATCGTAGCCGGCCCGCCAAAGGGTGTGTCACGCGTTGGTACGCCGGCCGGCGTCGCCGCGGCGAGGTGTCGTGACATCGGTGCCACCGTGATGGGCAACTCGTCGGCCGCGCGCACCGGAGCCTGCTCGTCGCCGTCCATCGCGTCGAGTATCGGACGCGCGCGGACGACGGGGGCGAGCCCCGCGCTGCGCCGAGCGAGGTTCACGAGGAAATCGCTCACCGTGCCCCCGCCTGCGCGACGCTGCTCGCGACAAGCTCCAGGTAGCGCGCTCGCCGGCGCCACGGCATCTGCAGGATGTCTCGCTCGCTCCAGTGGTAGTACGATGCCAGCGTGTGCACCTCCTGCAGCAGGTGCGACGCGCGCGTGTCGAGCTCCTGCAGGAAGAATGACGCCGTGTCGAACACGATCGAGAAGGCGGCGCCGCACGCGGGACACGAGAGCTCGAGCTCGAGCTCCGCCTGTGGGTCGTGTGCGGCCATGGCGTCGGCCAGCGCGTGACGCACCCCGGGGGTGAGCCCGGCTGCGTCGATGTGTGCGTCGTCGTGCTCGACGCGGACGACACACCGTTCGGCCAGCGCGGCTGCGCCCCGCTCGGGGTCGCGTCGCGCGATTGGCGCGACGCGATCGAGGTCGTCCGCCGTCGGCAGACGATAGGTGAGCTCGTAGTGTGCTCCATCCGCCTCGATGGAGAGCTCGTACTCGCGACGCCTGTCGCGATACGGCGGCACCAGGAGGTCCGACACGTCGACCTCGAGCTCCATGCGCTCGCTGCATCCCTCGGCGGGACACGCCAGAACGCAGTCGATCGTCTCGCCGAACGTCAGCCGGCGCAGGTGGAGCAGCAGGGCTTCGCGGTCGCCGACCGTGAGCCTGCGCACGGCGGCCGCCATCTCCGGCTCGGAGAGGCAGCGGCCGAGGAGCTCGGTCGCGCGTGCGCTGGGCCCCGCCTCGTCCGCGCTCTCGAGCAGGAAGACTTCGTCCTCGCCGCTGACCGCCCGCAACGCGAGCTCGCGTCGCGGCTCCTCGGCTCCCGCCGTGACGTCGGCCCAGACGCCGCCCGGGATGGCGACGCGCACCACGTCACACTCCCACGTCGTCGAATTGCGGCTCCGCCGGCTCCTTCACCGCGACATCGCGCTCCCATCCCTCATGCTCGATCTTGATCGATTGAATGAGAATCGCGTTCGCGTTGGCGTCGAGATCCGCCTGCGCGGTGAACTCACTTACCCACGCGCGATAGACCTTGTACGAGATCACCTTCTGTCCCGCCTCGTTGAACACGTCGATCGTCAGGTTGCGCCGGAAGTCCTTGAGCGACACCTCCCGCTCGCGCTGCTCCGCGGGCGCCTGCGCATTGCCGAAGTTCCACACCTTGTTTGCCCACTGCTCGAACTCGAGATCGTGCGTGACGCCGCGCTCCATCGTGATCGGCTCGTATTTCGTCCGGCCGGGTGACTTGTGGCTCGAGCTCGGGTCTCCTCCCTCGCGATGCTCCACCAGCTCGGTGGTCCGCTTGAGCGCGCTCACCTTGCTCACGCCGGCGACGTAGCCGTTGGCACCCCACTTCACGCGGAACTTGAAGTTCTTGTACGGATCGAAGCGGGCTGGATTCACGGTGAACTTGGCCATCGATCGTGCTCCTCCGGTGAGAGCGAAGTGGGCGGCGGCGGTCGCTGCACGGAGCGTAGCGACCGCCGCTCAGCCTCACGTCTGAAGCGCGGGGACGATCTGCTGGATCTGGATGATCACGAACTCGGCGGGCTTGAGCGGCGCGAAGCCGACCACGATGTTCACCCGCCCGAGGTCGATGTCGTTCGGCGTCGTCGTCTCCTTGTCGCACTTCACGAAGTACGCGTCGCGCGGCGTTCGTCCCTGGAACGCGCCCTGGGAAAACAGCGTGTGCATGAACGCGCCGAGGTTGAGCCGGATCTGCGACCAGAGCGGCTCGTCGTTCGGTTCGAACACCACCCACTGCGAGCCGCGATACAGACTCTCCTCGAGGAAGAGCGCGAGCCGGCGCACGGGGATGTACTTGTACTCGTCCGAGAGCACGTCCGCACCGCGGCCCGTGCGCGCGCCCCAGCTCACCGTGCCGATCACCGGGAAGACACGCAGCGCATTCAGCGCCAGGGGATTGAGCGTGCCGTTCTCGCGGTCGGTGAGGGTGTACGACAGCCCGGTCGCGCCGACGATCGTCGCCGTGGTGCCGGCTGGTGCCTTCCATACGCCGCGCTCGGCGTCGGTACGCGCGTAGAGGCCCGCGAGCGCGCCCGCGGCTGGAAACTGTGCGATGATGCCGTTCTTCGTTGGGTCGGGCGCTTTCAGCCTCGGGAAGTAGATCGCCGAGTTCCGACTGCGCAGTGGCGACGCGACACTGCTCATCCACGCCTGGGCGGCGGCGAACGTCTTGATGGTCTCCGGCGTGTCGATGATCATGAACGCGCGACGCCGCGCGCAGTAGGCAATCCCCTCGGTGAGTACGTTCATGAATCCCGGGCCCGCCGATGCCTCGGGGATCACGAGGATGTTGAACAGGTCCACGTCCTCCAGCGCATAGAGCCCCTTCTTGGTCGCCTCGTTGCCGATGAGGTCCGCGCCGGTCGGGGCTATGCCGTTGTTGCCGATGGTGCCGCTCACCTGCGCGAGCGCCGTCACGCCGACACCGGGCGCGTAGTGCCCGACGTTCGGTGTGGTAGCGGTGAACGGGGTCGTACCGCCGGTCGAGATTCTGAACGAGATGTTCGGATCGGTCGGTCCGGGGAGCACACGGATGGCATTCCCGCTCCGCTGCGCCGTCGCGCCTTTGAGGAGCGGCTGGATCAGCGCGAGCTCGGTCAGCGCCGCATTGATGTGGGCCACCGCTTCGTCGAACGTCGCTGGCGTGGGGCGGGTCGACGTGCCTCCCCATGCGGGCACACTGATGCCGGCCACCACCGGTGTCGCACTCGGCTCCTTCATTACATCCAGCGTGAACGCACCTGGAGTCGACAGCGGGAGCGAAGCGAAGGTGGCGGACGTCCCGCTCGGCAACGGCCGGACCAACGCCGCCGCATCGGCCTCGGTTCCGCCGTTGGCCTGGCCGAGCTTGAGGCGCGCGGTCACGCTGTTCGTGCTCGCGTCCAGGAACTGGATCGACGAGCGCTCGGCGGGATGGCCCGCATCGACCACGGCGGTGAACAGCAGCGCGTCTTTCGCCGGAGTGAGCGCGCCAGTAACGCCGGGTGGACTTTTCGCCTGGATCGCGGTCGCGATGTCCGAGGCGACGGCATTGAGCGCATCTTCGAGGGTGGCGCCAGCGGGCGGCGTCGGCGTCGCGATGGTGACTTCGAACGGTCCCTCGCCATTGAGCCGGTACGCCACGCGGTATCCGACGGGGAGCGACGTGACCTCCGGAAGCGTGAGCACGCCGCTCGTGCTCGTACCGCTGCTGCTGAATGCGAGAGTGCTCGCGGGCTTGAGCTCTACGAGCTGCGATTGTGCGTTCACTAGCGCGACCGCGTAGTTCGGGTCGGCGCTGTTCAGGGTGAGATTGCGGAACATCTCGGTGCGCCCGGGCACCATCGCGCCGTTGCGGTCCACGTACTCGGTGACCCGCAGGTTGAACAGGCTCGCCGGGTTCGATGTATCGTAGTCGACGTCGAGTTGGAGGCTGTTGCCCCAGGTGCCCTCGCTCGATGCGGCGACATCGAGCACGCCGATCGACGCGTTTCGCAGCGTCACTGCCGCGGCCTTCGCGTTCTGCGCCACACGGACCACGTACGCTTCCGTCCCGCCGTTCTGGAAGAAGTGCTTGACGCAGTGACTCAGCGGGCTCGCGCTATCCAGACCCCCGAACGCGCGCTCGAAGTCGGCGAAGCTGAAGATGTGAATCGGCTCGTCCACCGAGCCGCGCATCGTGTAGCCGATGAAGGCCGTGATCGACGTGCTCACCCCCGTGACGGTGTGCACACCGCTCGGGACCTCTTCGATGTATACGCCCGGGTACGTTGGTGCGACCGGCATCTCTCCTCCTGGAGCGACGTGGACCCGTCACTGCGCTGTTCGTGCGTCGTGCCGCCGCATCGCCCGCGTCGGGACGATGGCGTGCTCGGCCGTCCTCAGGCGCGAATCACCCTGACGACGTCGGGCACGTTCGCCGATTGGCGAGCGGCGCTGACCGATACTCGGTGGGCGCGCGATGGCCGTCTGTTCGGTAGCACACATAGGCCGTATATTCGGCGGGCACTCACCAGCACGATGTCGTGACGGCGAGGCGGTACGGCTGCCTGAGGTCATGGATGGTGCGCAGCTCCATCGCCAGTGAGACCGGCGCGAACCTGCTGCTGTCAGCGCTGGCGCATACGGATCGTGAGCGATTGCTCCCCGGCCTGGAGCCTGTCGAGCTCGCGCTCGGTGATGTGCTCCACGAGTCGAGTGGCCGACTCGAGCACGCCTATTTCCCCACCAGCGCCGTGGTCTCCATGCTGTATACCATGGAGGATGGCGCGACCGCCGAAGTCGGACGCTGTGGCAACGATGGCGTCGTCGGTGTCTCCCTCTTCCTCGGCGGTGACACGACGCCGAGCCGCGCGGTCGTGCAGATCGCCGGCGCGGCGATGCGCATGCGCGCCCGCACGCTGCAGGCGGAGTTCGCGCGCGGTGGCTCGCTGCAGCAGCAGCTCCTGCGCTACACGCAGGCGTTCATCACGCAGGTTGCGCAGACCGCCGTGTGCAATCGGCTCCACTCGGTGGAGAAGCGACTGTGCCGAATGCTGCTCCTGAGCCACGATAGCGCGAAGACCGACGAGCTGCTCATGACCCAGGAGCTCATCGCCGGCATCCTCGGTGGGCGCCGCGAGAGCGTCACTGTCGCGGCGGCGCATCTTCAGGATGCGGGATTGATTCGCTACTGGCGAGGACACATCCGTGTGCTGGATCGCGCTGGCCTCGAGCGCGCGGCGTGCGAGTGCTATCGCGTCGTGCGAGCCGAGTCGGATCGCCTGCTTTCCGTCCGGGCGCCCAACACCGCGCTCCCGGGCACTGCCCTGGGGGACCGGCCGTTCGAAGTGCGCCTGCGCGCCGACTAGCCCGCTGACAGTCTCGCGTCGAGCAGTCGGGCGATCAGACGCCGGAGCTGCTCGAAGTCGTCGGGCGAGACGACGTGGACGTTAGGCCCGACACGCTCCTCCACCCCCTCGGGAACGCACGTCGCGCAAAACGCCACGACGGGAACGGCCTCGGAGAGGCCGGCGCGATCGCGGATGCTCGTCGCGCCGCTGATCACCTCGGCCGCGGTGCCGTCCAGTCGGGCCAGGATCAGGTCGGGCGCATCGAGCTTCGCTCGCTCGATCGCGTCGTCCGGCTTGCGCGCCGTGTGCACGCAATAGCCGTCGCGCAGGAGCAGCCGCTCCATCCCGTCGCGGATCTCCTCGACCTCCTCGACCACCATGATCGCCATCGCCCGATCGCGGCCGGTGGACATGCCTGTTCCCTTGGTGAGAATCTCGCCGTTCGGTAGGAAGGCGACGCTACACGGAGACGCGTATCGCGTCTGTACGCAAAGCCGCATTGCCGGCGCGGCCACTGGTTCGGCTCGGTCGCTGCCGCCCGGTGCTCGACTACTTCATCGCGGCGTACAGCACGACGGACAGCAGCACCGCGGCCAGGAGGCTCACCGCCTGCAGCGCGCCGAGTCCGAGCGACGCCCAGAGTCCCGGCGGCCGCGCGTTGAGGTTCTCGAAGATCTGCAGTGTGTGCTGCGCGGCGAGCTTGTTGGGGAGCTTCGGGAAACGTTCCTTCACCCGCGCCACGATCGCCTCCGCCGTCGCCGGCGGGATGGTCTGATCGTCGTCCGACACGGGTGGGAGCTTCGACTTCCGCAGATCGTTCGTGATGCGGGCGATCTTGTGCATCGCCGGCAGGGAGATGGCCATGAAGATCGCGACGTAGCGCGTGACCTGGTCGTGCGTCAGCGCGGAAGCGATCATGAGCGCGAGGATGGCGCCGATTCGGAACAGCAGCTCGATCAGATGATGGCGCGACAGGAGGATCGCCTGCAGGATCCAGCCGCCGTCGAGCGGCAGCACGGGAAGCAGGTTGAAGCCATTCAGCACCACCGCTGTGACGCCGATCCTGATCAGCAGCGGTTCATGCATGGCCACACCGGTGAAGCCGAGCGCTGCGCCGAGCACGATCCCTGGAAGAGGACCCATGAAAGACACCACGGCCTTCTTCCATCCCGGCACGTTGTAGTGCCGTCCACTCACCGCCGCGCCGAAGAAGGGGATGAAGAACATCTTCAGGTTGCGGTAGCCGAACGCGCGCATCGCCATCCAGTGCCCGAGCTCATGCACGAACAGCACGCCGACGAGGATGGCGATCATGTCGAACGGCAGGCCGCCCGCCCCCGTCATGCTCGCGGCCACGAACAGTCCGAGCGACGCGAGCAGCAGGATGAAGCCGCTCTTGCCGCTCGAACGACCGGCCTGGAGCCGATCGAGCTCGGCGAGGATCTCGGGATACTTCGATCCTGTCTGCTGCGCGGCCTGGACGCTCTGACGGTATGATTGCGCCGTTTCCCGCTCGTCCGCGCTGAGCGGGGTGAACACGCCGCGGCCGACGTGGAACTCGCGTACGGCCGCATGGTGCCGCTCCACCGACACGCGCAACGCCTTGCCCGGCGCCACCGCCGCCGGTTGCGACTTCGTCTTGTGCAGCGCGCCCTGATGCGCCGACCAGAGCGCTCCGGGCGTCGCATTCACCTTTCGAACGACGGTGCACGACTTCGGTGCCGCGAGATCGGCCTTCGTCGAGAGCGACCAGAGGAAGCGGCCCGGCGCCGTCTCGCTGACGATCTCGTGGAACGTCTTCGTGACCGCCGGCGTGCGCGCGGTCCAGGTGCGACTGTGCACGCGCGCCCACGCGCGCCCCGATGCATGGACGAGCGTCGCAAGGTACGTCGTCACCTGTTGGACGTCATCCTCGATCACGTGCCAGACCGGGGAGCGGAACCCGAGCGACTTGAACTGATGGATCGGCAGCGCGAGGCGCTGCGCGACCGTGCCCGGCACGCGGTGGGGCTCCACTTCGAATGGCGCTAGCGTCTCGACGCAGGGGTCGTCGGTGGGACTGGAGATCCGCACCCGCAGCATCTTGAGCGCCGCGGCGGGGCCCAGGCTCGCCGGGCTCCCCCACCAGTACTCCCGCAGCGTGACCCGCCGGCTGTCGATCCGATAGAATACGCGCGGCGACTCGGGCCGAGCGGCGATCGCGTCCGGCTCGGGCGGGTCGAGCTCGACGCTGGCGAGAGGCGCGTCGAGTTGCGGGGGGACCCCGATGGCCATCGGTGGGTGTCTTTGAAGCGTGGAGGGGGCCGGCGCGCGGAAGGATGGGCTGCCGGGCTCGCTTCAAAGACGGTTGGGGCGGGCTGGCGTTACCAAGCGCCAGCCCGCCCGGTGGATTGCCGCTGGCGGCTAGACCACCAGCTCGGCGAGTGGGATGCCGAAATGCCGTGCGGCGGCTCGGATGTTGTTCTCCGCGAGCCGGCGCTCCTCGTCCGACGCCCGATACACCCTGCTGAGCTGAGTCAGCTCGGCGATCGCCTCGCGGGTCAGCTCCTCGTCCACCAGCGGCAGCTCGCGCTGGCCGGGGAGGGCGAACGCGCTGTCGGGCAGCGCGCGCCGCTCGCGCGGATCGAGCTTCCCGTTGTCATTGATGTCGTATGGCGCCGCGAGCGGCTGCCACGTGGTCTGCATGTTCATGTCGAAGCTCCTGCTCGTTCGAGCGGGGAACGAATGATGGTCGAGTTGGCGAGATGTCGCATCATGCAGCGAGCGCCTGGAGCCGAGCGACGCGCTCCTCCGTGGGAGGATGGGTGGAGAACAGCTTCATCATCCTGCCGCCGCTGAACGCGAGCGGGTTCACCTGAGCGAGCGGCGCTGCGGCGGGCGACACGTGCATCGGGATCCGGTGCGCCCCAACTTCGAGCTTGCGCAGCGCGCTCGCCAGCGCGAGCGGACGGCCGCTGATCTGTGCGCCCACGGCGTCTGCCTTGAACTCGCGCTGTCGGCTGATCGCCATCTGCACCAGCGACGCGGCGATCGGCGCGAGGAGCACCATCAGCAGCCCGGCGATCGGGTTGCCACCCTCCTCGTCGTCGCGGCCACCGGCGAACATTCCCATCCACGCCAGGTTGCTGATCGCCGCGGCCATCGTCGCCGTGACCGTCTGGAGGAGCATGTCGCGGTTCTTGATGTGCGCCAGCTCGTGCGCGAGCACTCCTTCGAGCTCTTCGCGAGTCACCAGGCCCATGATGCCCTCCGTCACGCAGACCACCGCGTGCTCGGGGTTGCGACCGGTCGCGAAGGCGTTCGGCTGCGCCTGCGGCGCGATCGCCACCGTCGGCATCGGCAGACCGGCCCGCTGCCGCAGCCGATCCACCATCGCGTAGAGCTCCGGTGCCTCCGCCGCCGTGACGGTGCGCGCGCCGTACATGCGCAGCACCATCTTGTCCGACGCGAAGTACATGAAGAAGTTCATCGCACCGGCGAACAGCAGGGCCATCATCATCCCGCCCTGTCCGCCGATGTACCCGCCGATGGCCATGAACAGCGCGGTCAGCGCAGCCATCAGCATGAAGACTTTGACGTTGTTCATCCTTCGGTTCCTCTCGGGTGATGCATGCGCACGGGCAGCGGGTGCTGGCGTGAAGACGCATGCTCCTCTCGTGCGCGCGGCGGTCCCGTGGACGGCCGGCGCGGCGAGATGCTCGGGTGATGCGATGACGACGCGGTACGCGTGCCCGTCGGGCGCGCGTCGCGAGATGCGTCAGGCGATCGGCGGCGCGCGTGAGGTAGAAGCCGGCTGACCGGGCGAGCGCACTCCGTAGCTGCGGGCCTCGACGGCTTCGCCAGCGGAACGAAGAGCAACGAGCGCGAACTGGTTGGCGGGCGCGGCCACCATGCCGGTGCCGCGCGTGCCGTCGGTGCTGCCTTGCGGCGACTTCAACCGAGCAATCGCGGGGGCCGTGCTGCGAACGAGCGCGGCTCGCTGGGCGTCGGGCTGCGCAGTGGACGGGAGCAGCGCTCGACCAGCGAGGCGCTCGGCATCCGCTGCGGGCCGCCGGGCCAGGCTCGGCAGCTCGCGTGCGAGCACGTCGGCCAGGCAGGCGCTCGCGAGCAGGGCCCCGAGCGCGAGGATCATCGCGGGACCGAACGCGAGGCGAGCGTGCACTACGGCAACACAGCGGCGCATGGTCGTCACACTAGATGTACCGCCTGGAATGGCGGGAAGTTCCGGTCGAGCCGGGCAGAGCAATCCGTGCGCACGTCCTTGCTGCCGCATTGGCCAACCCTCGAGGCGCTTGCCGCCTATGATCACAGGGACCCGGCCGCCTCACATGGACCCGGCCGCCGCGGACGCTGCCGAACGGCACACCTTACTGGAGATGGGAACATGAATGCTTTCTCGACGAGAAGGGCACGCAGCGTCGGCGCGTTCGCCGTGATGTCTCTGTCCGCGAGTGTCGCCACGGCACAGCAGCCAACGGCGCAAATCGTGGGCGCGGCGAATCGCTTTCTGGCCTCGCTCGATCAGTCGCAGCGGGGACGCGTGCTCTTCAGGTTCGACGACGATGCGCAACGCCGACGCTGGTCCAACTTCCCGGTCCGGATGTCGCCGAGGGGCGGACTCAACATGGGCGAGCTGAACGCGACGCAGCGTGCCGCCGCGATGTCACTGCTGGGCTCGACGCTCAGCAAGCGAGGCTTCGAGAAGATCCAGCAGATCGTGGAAGGCGACGAGGTGCTCAAGGCCAGCGAACGGAACAACCCGATGTTCGGCCGCGACCTCTTTTACGTCTCCATTCTTGGCACGCCGTCCGAGAAGGAGCCGTGGATGTTGCAGTTCGGCGGTCATCATCTCGCCGTCAACGTCACGATCGCCGGCGAGGCTGGCGTGCTCACGCCGACGCTCACCGGCGCGCAGCCCGCGCTCTACACGCTCAACGGAAAGACGGTGCGCCCGCTCGGCCAGGAGAGCGACAAGGCGATCGTGCTGCTGAACGCGCTGGACGAGAGCCAGCGGAAGCAGGCGATCCTGAACTACCGGGTGGGTGATCTCGTGCTCGGACCCGGACAGGATGGCAAGACCATCCAGCCCGAAGGGCTCAAGGCGTCGGCGATGAACGAGCGACAGCGCGCCCTGCTCCTCGATGTCATCTCGGAATGGACCGGCATCGTGCACGAGAGCGCGGCAGCAGCCCGCATGGCGGAGGTCAAGGCGGGGCTGAACGAGACCTTGTTCGCGTGGAGCGGCCCGATCACGGCCGCGCCCGACCGGAACATCACGGCCTACTACCGGATCCAGGGGCCGAACCTCGTCATCGAGTACGCGCCGCAGCGTCTCGGCGGCGACCTCTCCATGCACGTCCATACCATGTATCGCGACCCGACGAACGACTACGGCCGCAAGCTCACGGCGCGATGAGGGCGGCGCTCGTCGTCACCGGTGCGCTGCTGCTTTCCGTCGCGACGCCGGCGCTCGCGCACCGGGTGGACGAGTACCTCCAGGCCACCACCATCTCGGTAGGAAGCGATCGCGTGCAGGCGCAGATCCGTCTCGTGCCGGGCATCGAGGTGCTTCCGATCGTCCTCGCGTCCATCGACACTGATCGCGACGGTGTGATCTCGGACGCGGAGCAGCGCACGTACTCGGAGCGCGTGCTTCGCGATCTGTCGCTGTCGGTGGACGGCGTGCGGCTACCGCTGCGGCTGCTGTCGTCGAAGTTCGCGGACCTCGAGCTGATGCGAGACGGGCGCGGCGTCATCCTGATCGACTTCGACGCGGAGGTCCCGCGTGGAGCCGCCGAACGACGGCTCCTGTTCGAGAACCGTCACTTCAGCCGGATCGCGGAGTACCTCGTGAACAGCCTGGTTCCACGCGATCCAGCCATCTCGCTCGGAGCGCAGCACCGCAACTACGAGCAGTCGTCCTATCGCCTCGACTACGTGCAGACCGGTGCGCGTTCCGGCCCGCTGCCGGTCGACTGGTGGTCACAGGTCCGGAGCTGGCTCGTGCTCGCTGCGCTCCTGCCGTTGGCCTGGCTCGCTCTGCGGCACGAGCGGCGTGTCGGAGTCGTAAATCAGAGCTCCACCGCCGGGTCGGCTGCGCTAGGGGACTAAAGCACTAGGCGGTGCTCGCACGATGGTCAGCGAGCGCGCACCCATCTTGCGCCCCGCCAAACATTCGTTCGCTCGATCCCGCCGCGGCGCACCTGCCGCCGGCGCGGACTGACACTAGCACAGCATCGGAGACATTCATGCGTATCCTCTCATCGTACGTTGCCGCCCTCGCCGCCGTCGTGGCGCTCGCCACGCCCGCGACTGCACAGAGTCGCATGGAGCTGGGCATCGACGCCGCCGCCATCTTCGGATTGGGCGACCAGTCGTCGGTGAACATCACCTTCCCGGCATCGCGATTCCGCGTCGGGTTCCTCCAGCCGGGCTCGCGGCTCTCCATCGAGCCCGCCCTGGGTCTTGCCTACAACAAGGTCGAGGACGCCGACGGCCTCCTGTTCTACGATCTCGAGCTCGGCGCCCTCTATCACCTGAGACCGATTCTGGTCGCTCCGAGCGGCGGTAGCGTCGTGGACGCGGTCGGAACGGCGCCGTACGTCCGCCCCTTCGTCGGTATCAGTGGAGTCACCGGGAGTGGCGACGGCGACAGCGAGTTCAGCGCCGGTGTCGGGCTCGGCACACGCCTCGCGTGGCGCTCCGATATGGCGTTCAGGCTGGAGGCCAATCTCGGCTACGGATTCAGCAACGAAGCAGCACGCATCGGGGTGCTGGCGGGTCTGTCGTTCTTCCCGCGCTGACGCAGCGCGTGCACGTGACGTGGTGAGCCTCGCGCTCACCGCGTCGCTGCGCCAGATCAGCGGCTCGCGACACGCACTGCTCGCGCGGTGGTTGGGACTGGCGCTGAGTGCGCACAGCAGAACGGAGAGTAGCGTGATGAAGGCGATCGAGCTCCGGAACGTCGCGATCCTCGGCCTCGGTGAGGCGGGCAGCGAGATGGCGCGCGATCTGCTGCGCGCGGGCGTCCGCGTCCGGGGCTACGACCCGAATCCCACGCGCACCGTCGAGGGCATCGAGCACGCGCGTGACGAGGCCGACGCTGCGCGCGGTACTCAGCTCGTGCTGAGCGTCAACTGGTCGCGCGTGTCGCTCGACGTCGCGCGTCGCGTCCAGCCCGTGCTCGTTCCGGAACAGGTTTACGCCGAGATGAACACCTCCGCGCCCGCGAAGAAGGCCGCCGTGGCGCAGATCCTCGACCCCAACGCGCTCGTCGCCGACGTTGCGCTCATGAGTCCCGTACCGGGCAAGGGGATCCGCACGCCGATGTTCGTGTCGGGGCCCGGTGCGCAACGCTTCGTCGCGCTGATGCACGCGTTCGGCAGTCCCATTGCGCTGCTCGAAGGCGACGTGGGCATCGCCGCGTCGCGCAAGCTCGCGCGCAGCGTGTTCGACAAAGGACTGGCGGCGGCCGTCGGCGAAGCGCTCGAAGCAGCGGCACTGCTGGGCGCGGACGCGGAACGGGCGCTCCGCGGTGACATCATCCGGACCCTGATGGCGACGGACGCATCCACCGTCGATCGACTGCACGAGGGCACCCGCCTGCACGCCGTGCGGCGCGAGGAGGAGATGGCTGCCGCCGCCGACATGCTGCGCGCGCTGCGCCTCGAGCCCATCATGGCCGAGGCGACGCGCGCCTGGCTGGCGCGCTTTGCCGCGACCGGCCGCGACGCTACCGACGCGCGGACGTAGTGTCCGCCGTGCTCAGGCGGAGGAACCGCGCCGCGTTGTTGTAGAGGATGTCGCGCTTCTGCTGCGGAGTGAGAAAGTTCGCGCGGTCGATGACTTCGATCGACGTCT
>DATFOL010000208.1:0-2498 GCA_035265545.1 Gemmatimonadaceae bacterium
GCCGCGATCTCGAACAGTCGGCGCCCGTGCGACACGGGGATCACCTCGTCCTCCGTCCCGTGGATGATCAGCACGGGGCACCGCACCCGACGGAGGTGTCGCAGATTCGGAAAGCGGTCGAAGGGCAGGAGGGGCACCTTCGTGAGCACCCGGAAGGTGCTGACGAACGCGCTCTCCAACACGAGCCCGCCGACGGGGACCCGAGCCGCGAGCTCGGTCGCCGGCCCGCTGCCCACCGACCTCCCGTACAGCACCAGCCGCGACGGCGCGACCTCAAGCGTGCGCACGGCGTGCTGATAGACTGCCTCCATGTCGCGCGTGGCGCCCTCGGTCGATGGCGGTCCGCCGGTGCTCGCGCCGTAGCCGCGATAGTCGAACGCGATCACGGCGAAGCCTGCCCGACGAAGCTCCTCGAGCCAGGGCGCGGCATGACCGAGATCCTCGGCGTTGCCGTGGGCGAAGAGCAGGGTGACGGCCGCGCGCGGGTTGGGGAGATGAAGGGTGGCGATCGACCCGCCCGCGGCGGGCACCATGACGATCGGTAGCTGCCCGGCCCGGTACGACGGACGCGGCGGCTGGAAGATCATCCGGTCTGACGCGAGCCAGGCGAACGCCGCGAAGGCGAGATAGAGGATCGCGGTCGTGACGAGCACCACCCTCACGACTCCGGCCGCTCCATCGGCGCGGGTGAGCCGGCGTCGATTGTGTCGCCATCGATCGGGCCCCACAGGCTCTGCGCCGCCTCGCGTAGCGCCCTGGTCCGCGCGCGGCGGCGCGCTGCTACTGGCGCGTCGCCCGACGACTCGGCGGCGTCTGCTTCGACGTCGAGCAAGGCGGTCCAGAGATCGACGAGCGCAGGATGCCCGACGAGCCGCACCGCCGACGCGGGATCGAGCATACCGAGCACCGGCGCCTGCCCGCCGAGAAGAAAATCGATCGCGGCGGCCGCATCCTGGCGAATCGTCTCGGCGCTCTCCTCGCCGCCGAGAAGCCGGCGTCGGAGCTGACGCAGCAGCTCCGCCGCTTGGCGGATCATCCGGAGGAGGTAGTCCTCCTGAGTGTTGCCGCGCGGTCGCATCGGATCGCTCAGACGTTCGCGGGCATGCCGTCGAAGAAATCGACCCGACCGGTCTCGAGCGAGTACTCGGCGCCCACCACGACGAGCCCTTCGCGGTCGATCAGCTGCTCGAGCACGTCGGAGCCGTGCCGCAGATGATCCACCGAGGTGCGGATGTTCGCGCGCACCGCGCGGCTCACCAGCGCGTCGAGATCGTGCCGCAGCTCCGTCTCGAGCAACGCGGCGACCGAGGGGCGGACGCGGTCGACGATCGTGCGCAGGTTGCGCGACTGGTTCTCGACGGGACGCTGGAGCTGATCGAGCGTGGCGAGCACCGCGCCGCACTGCGAGTGCCCGAGCACGACGACGAGGCGTGTCCCGAACCGCTCGGCGGCGTACTCCACGCTCCCGACCTGCGACGGCGCGACGATGTTGCCCGCGACGCGGATGACGAACAGGTCGCCGAGTCCCTGATCGAACACGATCTCGGCGGGGACGCGCGAGTCGGAGCAACCGAGGATGATCGCGTGCGGCTCCTGCTGCCGCGCGAGCTCGGCACGCCGCTCCTGGCTGAGGAACGACTCGAGTCCGCGGACGTTCGAGGCGAAGCGAGCATTGCCGTCGCGGAGGCGCTGAAGGGATTCGAGGGCGGAGATCAATGGGGCGGTGAGTTGGTGAGTTGGATGGCGGGTTGGTTGGGAACGGCTTCGGACGTCACTGCACCGCCGGGTCGTTCTCACACTGACCAACTCACTAAGTAAATCACTCACGCGCGCGCAAGCGCGCCACCTATTTCAACTTCGCGTCCGCGAACGCCAGGAACTGCTGCCAGTCGTAGAGCGTGACGTCGTGCTTGCCCGGGCGCAGGTGGAACCCGATCGGACCGGTGAGCGTGGGCTGGTTCACACCTGGCATCGCGTCGGGGAGCGCCGACGGTGCGCCGAGCAGCGCGTAGACGGGCTCCGCGGCCTTCGCGGCGAGGAACGACCCATGTGGGTCGCCCCAGAGATCCTCGGCCGCGACGGCGACGTAGACCGGGCGCGGCGCGATCAGCGCGATGAGCTCGTGCTGATCGACCGGCAGGTCGCGCTCGCGGCCGTCGTACTGCCGGAAGTTGCGCGCGAACCAGTACGGGAAGCCGCGATTGATCTCCGCCACCGTCTCGCCGAAGTTGCGGCGCGAGAGCTTCGCGCCGCCGGTGCCCGACTCGTTGGCGATCACCATCGCGACGCGAGGGTCGAGTGCCGCGGCCCAGAGCGCGGCCTTGCCGGTGCGCGAGTGGCCCATCAGCGCGACGCGTCTGGCGTCGATGTCGCCATCGTGCTCGAGGTAGTCGAGCGCGCGGCTCAGCCCCCAGCCCCACGACGCGAGCGCGCCCCATTCATCGGCGCGCGGCTCGGTCTGACCCGGCGCGAAGTAGTGAGGACGAATGCCCCGGGCG
>DATFOL010000209.1:0-4026 GCA_035265545.1 Gemmatimonadaceae bacterium
GGCAACGAGCACGAGGTCGTCCGAATTGCGCCCGAGACGATGGCTCAGGCGCAGTTCGACGATCTGAGGCGGCTGGCGATCGCCGGCAAGCTGGTGCTCGAGCTGGAGACCACCCTCGAGGGAAATGCGCGGATGCTCACGCCATTGCCCCTGCAATTCGCCAGCGATTGGGATCGCGCGCACTGCTCCTGATCGGCCCTGACTGGATGCGCGCTAGATCCCCGAGTTTCGCGGCGGCGGGACCGAGCCGGCCAGCTCGTCGGCCCCACGATTGACTTCCTCCCTCAGCTCGCGGACCTGCGCCTGAATCGCGGCGGTCGCCTTCGCCTTGAGACCACCGGAATCCTCCGCACCGTCGCCGCCCGTGGTACGCTCGTCCGACGTGCCCCGCACACGGTCGGCCGCGGCCGCGGCCAGCTGCGACACTCCCGATGCCGTCGCGCGTACGGCCGCGCTGGCGCCGCGCTTCGCGGTCTCCGGAGCACGCTTCGCGGCCCGCGTCGTCGCCCTAGCGGCCTTCCGGTCCGCGCCCGATGCGCTGAGCGCGACGCCGGCGACGAACGCGGCGGCCAGCGCCGGCCACGGGTGCCGTCTCACGAGCTCGGCCACGTCCACTTTCTGCTTGACGCCGTCGATGGTGCCGGAGACTCGCTGCTCGAGCTCGGCGATGGTCCCAGACATCCGCTCGCGCGTCGCCGCGATGTCCTGTCGCGCGGCCGCAGTCGATTCATTCCCCTGGCCCCGATCCTCGTCGATCATTACTGCCTCCACGCTGTTCGCAGTTGGTGCCCGACTCGGCCGTCGACCGTAAGAAGAGTCAGCAATGCGCCGTCGGCGCGACTCGGTTCCTGCCCCGCGAAGTCGAATTCGCCTCAGGTCGAGATGGGCACCGCCAAGCGCACAGGATATGCCGACGCAACGTGGTCGCGCGGTGCTACTTGTCCTGACGGTACGCCGTGACCCGGCCGGCCAGGTCGATCCGGACACCACAAACGAGCGCGGCCATGCTCACCTGACAGGCGCGAATGAGACGAGACGTCATCGTAGCGTGAAGTCAAGCAGTGATAGCCTTGAGCTGCATCGTCAATCGCCGGTGAGGATCTCGCGCCAGTGCCCGTCCTCGTAGACGTATGCGACGCTCGCCTGACCGGCAAAGACCTGGTGCACCGCGTCGCTCTCGAGCGTCACCTCCGAGCGACCCTCGTAGTCGTGAACCGTCTCACCGCGCGGGACCCGGCCGAGGTAGATGCCGGCGTTCGGTCCGCCGCCCGCGCCCAGCACGTGCTTGTCGAACCGATTGCGTCGCCGCAGGAGGACGACGACCAGCTGCGCGCTGTCGACGCCGCCGGGATGTCCCATTCGGTGCACGACGATCTGCGCGGCATAGTCCGAGCGTCCGTCACCGTCGAAATCCCCGCTGATCCAGTCGGCGCGTTCGTCGGGCTTCAGCTCGGAGCGCGCGTAATCGTCGAGGGTCGCGAAGCGCCAGCCCTCGGGATACGACGCGTCGAGCGCGGATCGGACCTCGGCGGGCGACGGACCCGGATCGGGGGCGCAGGCGAGCAGGATCAACAGAACCGCGAGGGCGGCGCTCGCGCGTCCGACGCGCGGCGCTATCCGGCCAGTTCGGGCTTCTTCCATAGATCGATCGGCTTCGCGATTCCCTCCGGCCTGAACGGCAGCTCGATCTTCCGCCCCTGCCCCGCTGACGCGTACGCGGCGTACAGCACCTCCTGCACCACGCGCCCCGTCTCACCGTCCGAGATCGGCGTCTCCGTGCCACGGACGCAGCGCGCGAAGTGTCGCATCTCCTGCGGAAAGCCGTAGTTCCAGTGCTCCTCGTACACCGGATACGTCCAGCCCTTCGTGCTCGATGCCTTCTCCACCGCGTAGCCGAACCCGACTTCCGAGTACGTCGGCAGCGCGTTGCCCATCAGCAGGTCGGCGTAGGTCTGTCCCCTGTCGCCGAACACCTCGATGCTGTCGTCCATCCCGCCCGGCCGGTTCCAGCTGCTCTCGACGACGCCGATTGCGCCTCCCTCGAACTCGATGATCGCCAGCGCCTCGTCGTCGCCCTGGGTGCGCGCGCCGTGCACCTGCGTCGAGAGCTGCGCGTACACGCTCTTCACTTTGGGCTTGCCGAGGAACCACCAGCAGAACGCGATGCCGTGGCAGCCGAGGTCCATCAGCGCGCCACCACCCGACTGCTCGACGTCCCAGAACCAGTCGGAGTGCGGCCCAGAGTGCTTCTCGCCCTGCTTCACGAGATGCACGCGGCCGAACGCGCCCTCGTCCGCCATCTGCCTGGCCTTCACGTACTTCGGCGCGAAGAACAGCTCCTCGGCGTAGAGCAGCAGCACGCCGGCCTCCGCGCAGGCGTCGATCATCGCGTCGGCTTCCTCGAGCGTGACGCATAGCGGCTTCTCGCAGACGACGTGCTTGCCCGCGCGCGCCGCGTCGATCGTGATCTGCGCGTGCAGGCGGTTCGGTGCCGTGACCGACACCAGCTCGATCGCCGGGTCGCGCAGCAACTCGCGGTAGTCGGTGTGGAAGCGCGGGATCCCATGCCGGCGCGCGAACGCCTCGGCGTTTCCCGGCGTGGGCGAGGCCACCGCGACCACCTCGGCTTCGTCGGGCATCGCCTTCACCGACGATGCGATGCAGTCCGCCTGAAAGCGCGAGCCGACGATCCCGATCTTCACCTTGGTCACGAGTCGGCCCTCGCCGCTGATACGCGTGAGGTCATGCCCACGCCGGTTGGCCCGGCGCGAGCGGCACGCATCCGACCCACTTCCCCGGCACGAGCGTCCAGCGGCGAGCTTTCGTCATCCCGATCTCCGATGAGAAGTACGATCGCACGGCGAGCTCGCGAACGAGCTCGAAGTAGTGTCCCTTGTCGCGAACCGCCGCCGCGTCGATCTCTCGCAACAGCTGCTCGCGCTGCGGCGTCCCGAGCGACGCGAACTCGGCGCCGTGTCGCGCGTCGCACGCCTTACGGAGCTCCTTCAGGCCGTTCACGACCTTCACCTGTGCGTCCGGCTCGTAGCAGTCGGTGAGCAGCAGGTTGATCACCGCGCCCGCACCGGCCGCGCGGGCGCCGGGCGACGACGCGGTGCTGGGAAGCAGCGTGTCGGCGATTGCCTCGATCAGCGCCTGGTCGTCGGCATTCAGCACGCGGCTCGTCGCCCGCCCGGGCTGCTCGCGCGCGCAGCCGAGCACGAGCCCATTCGACGTGAGCAGCAGCCCGCCTACGACGAGCGTCGTCGCGCGCACCGCTTCCCGCCGGTTCATCGGTGGCATGAGGTCATCCCGGGCACAGTGGAGAGAACTGCACCCCTGTCATCCCGAGCGCAGTCGAGGGATCTGCACTTCCTTCAGTCCAATTCATCTGGCTGCTCCCGGGTGCGGATCCCTCGACTCGCTGCGCTCGCTCGGGATGACAGGGAGGCGCTGCGCTCGGTCGGGATGACAGGGGGCGCTGCGCTCGGTCGGGATGACGTATGCTCGCGGGATGACGTCCTCTCATAAATCCCCTCGCGCCAGCTCGGCGGCCGCGTGGTTCACTGCCCGCGCGGTGAGGGCCATGTAGAGCAGCGACGGGCTCTGGTTGCCGGTGGACGTCATGCACGCGCCGTCGGTGACGAAGACGTTCTTGCAGGCGTGGAGCTGGTTCCACTCGTTGAGCAACGACGTCTTCGGATCGCGGCCCATCCGGACGCCTCCCATCTCGTGGATGTCGAGTCCCGGTGCCTGGTGATTGTCGCGGGTCTCCACGTCGTGGCACCCGGCCACCTCCAGCATCGCCTTCGCCTCGGCGCGCCAGTCGGCGATCATCTTCTCGTCGTTCTCGTCGTACTTCACCGACGTGACGAGGAGTGGGATCCCCCACTGGTCCGTCTGCGTGTCGTGCAGGCGGACGTGGTTGGCGTGCTTCGGGGTCGTCTCGCCCTGCATGTACATGTAGATCCCCCACGGCCCCGGCCGCGACTCGGCGTCCTTGTAGTCGCCGCCCACCCGCTCGGTCGT
>DATFOL010000210.1:0-12406 GCA_035265545.1 Gemmatimonadaceae bacterium
GATCATCGTGGCGACCTCGTAGAGCACCTCGTCGCCGACGAGGTGGCCGAAGCGGTCGTTGATCTGCTTGAAGTGATCGAGGTCGAGCGCCAGCAGCGCGAGCTCACCGTGGCGGCGCTTGGCATCGAGCAGCGCGCGCTCGAGCTGGAGCGCGAACCCGCGCCGATTGAGGCAGCCCGTCGCGGGATCGGCGTTGACGAGCGGCGCGAGCTCGGCGCGCAGCTCGTTGAACGCCGCGCCAACGGCGGTGATGGAGTCGGCGTGCGCGTCGCCCTCGACGTCGTACGCACGGCGGAAGTCGCCCTCGCGCGCTTCGTCGAAGAGTGCGCGCAGCGCGGCGAGCCGCCGCTCCACGCGGCGGTGCAGAAGGAAGCTCACCAGGGCGAGTAGCAGGAAGCTCGCGAGCGCCGGCAGCGTCGTGACTGGAAGCGCTGCATCCGGCGACTCCGCGAGCATCATCAGCGCGACCTGCCAGGACAGTGCCGCGACCAGCACGAGCGCGGCAGGACGCACGCCGAACTGGAACAGCGCGACCTGAAGCGGGATCGCCGCGGCGAGTAGCACCCACCCGCTCTCGGCGGCCATCGGCAGTGCGCGAGCGACGGTGAACATCACCGTGACGTCGGCTATCCCGTGTACGGACATCAGCGGGATGCTGGCACGTTGGCGACGCACGAGCCAGAGCGTGCTCGCGCCGACGAACGCGGCGTACGCCGTCAGCCCCGAGAGCGCGCCGACGAGCGCGCGATCGGAGCGATACGGCGAAAGCAGCAATGCCGTCGCCGCCGTGGCCGCGAGGATCGCGCGGATACGGTTCTGCCGGAACAGAACGGCGGACGTGCTGCGAATGAACGGCGCGAGTCTCGGAAAGGGCACGGGAGGGAAGAACGGAGCTGGTCTATCCTCGGGTGCGAGCCGTCGTCGGCGTCAGCCCCGATGCTGCATGGCGAGCACCGCGTCCGCGGCGGCGGCGCCACGGTGTTGCGCTTCCTCGAACAAGGAAAGGCCGCTGAGGTCGGAGTGGGCGAGGTGGATGCCGCGTGGTGCCCACTCTGGATTGCGTCGGGCGTCGGCGCCCAGAAAACCAACCGTCGGGCGTACCATCGCATGCCCGAGTCGTACAATGTCCACGTGCGTAACGCATCGCCGGATGTTCGGGTGCGCTACCGACAGCTCCATCATGATTCGTTCCACCCAATCGGACCAGGTGGATGTTTGCAACACCCTACGTTCGACGTTCGGGTCACGTGCGGCGAGCGCGCAATAGTATGTCCATACCGTTGGCCCGCCTTCACGCGCCCGCAGCGACTGATGCGTGGCAACCACATACCCGAGTCCTACACCACTCCGCACGACATTGTCCCACGCTGGTGGCACGCCACGCTCGTCGGGCCACCGATCGAGCGTGAGATTCGCCACGATCCAGGCAGAATACGTGAACGCCGGCGCGCGCATTCCCTCGACGATGTACGGCGTGAGAAAGGTGGGCGCTGCGAAGATGACCTGATCGCACACATACTCGGCATCGCCCGCACGCACCCGCCAGCCTTTTCCTACCGGGCTTGCACTGTAGACGGGCGCTCCGGTGATCAGACGAGTCCCGACTCGTTCCGCCAGCCGTCGCGCGATCCAGGCATTCCCTTCCGGCCAGGTGAGCGGCCCCTGCTCCTCCGGCTCGCGCGACGCGTGATAGTGCACGCCCGCCCACGCCGAGGTGTCGCGTGCGAGCGCGCCGTAGTCGTCGCGCGTTCCGTACTCGGCGTACCAGCGCAGTGCGGGCGAGCGCAGCTTCGCCTCGTCGAGCCAGGTCGCGAACGAGACGCGATCGAGCGGCGAGCCGGCACGCGCGCCGAGCGCCATCGGGATGGTGAACTCACCCGAGCGCCGCTGCTCCTCGATGAGCTCTTCGAACCGACGAAGCTCGTCGTGGCCCGTGCGTGAGCCGAGCAGCTCGGACTCCAGACCGGGCTGCCACTCGCCATGCACGAAGAGCCGCTCCTGCGGGGCGAAGCAGAGACTGCGCTCGTCCCACCCCGCATCGGTGAGCACGCCCAGGTCGCGAAAGAGCTCGCGGGCGAGAGTGGCACGCGGGCCGGGCACGGGCACATAGTGCGCTGCCCACGGATAGCGCGATACCGCGTTCTCTCCGCCGCGCGAGTTGCCCCCCGCCTCGCGCTCCATCTCGAGCAGCACGTAGTCGTGGAAGCCCTTTCGATCGAGCTGCCACGCGGCGCTCAACCCCGCGATGCCGCCGCCGACGATCACCACGGGTACTTGTACGCTGCGCTTCGGTGTGGGCATCGGCGCGCGGTCGCGCAGCCGATGCCCGAGCGCGGCGCTCTCCTTCACCCACCCGCCGGTGATGCGTGGGCCGCTCTTGCGCCCGAGCCCGAGCAGTGCGGGCGCGTTGGTGAATCGCGCCGCGACCGCGACTCCGGCAGCGATCGCCGCGCCGCCAGCGATGAGAAAGGTTCGGCGCGACGGGTCCGAGCCCTGCGACCCTTCTGCGTCCGTCACGCGAGCATCACGGGCAGACCAAAACGACGTGAGCGCGGATTAGGCGGATCAAACGGATGCCGCGGATGCCTGCCTCTCCAGGTCGAGGTGCATAGCACGGCGCACTGTCCTCTCCATCCACGAACCCGAAAAGTCTTTGTAGTTGCAGTTTGCCGTTCAATCCGCGGCATCCGCGTGATCCGTGTTTCCGCGTTCGCGTCGTTCGGTCGCTGATCATGGCATCCTGCGTTCGCTCCGTTCCGACACCACGTGTGACCCTCAGCGGCGCGGCTCACCGATTCACCCGATCCCATTCCTGCTCGTAGTACCGCACGAGCACCTGGGTGTTGAGCCGATTCGCCTCCACCGGAACGGGCTGCATGTCGGCCGAGAACTCGAACATGCGCGGCACTTCGGCGACGGTGAGGAAGCGAAGCCCGGAGGGGAGCGTGGTCGGTGGCGTATAGCCGCCGTCGAGCGAGGCGAGGACGAACCCCCACTCGCCGAACGATGGGACGTAGAGATGGTATGGGTACGTCGTCAGCCCAGCCTGGTGCATCGTCTCGGCGATGCACCAGTAGCTCTTGCGCGCGAAGAGCGGCGACGTCGCCTGCACGACGACCATGCCGTCGCGCGAGAGATGCCGTGCGAGCAGGCGGTAGAACGCCGTCGTGTAGAGCTTCCCGACGCCGTAGTTGTTCGGATCGGGGAAGTCGACGACGACGAAGTCGAACATGTCGGGGTGCCGGTCGAGCCAGACGAACGCGTCGTCGTTGACGACGTGCACTTTGGGCGACGCCAGCGATCCCTGATTGAGCGCAACGAGCGTCGGATGGGTGGAGAAAATCCGCGTCATCTCCGGATCCAGATCCACGAGCGTGATCGACTCGATTCCCGGATGCTTGAGCAGCTCGCGGACGGCGAGCCCGTCGCCGCCGCCGAGCACGAGGACGCGACGCGCGGAGGGACGCGCCGCGAGGCCAGGGTGCACGAGCGCCTCGTGGTAACGGTACTCGTCGCGGGAGCTGAACTGGAGGTGCGAGTTGAGCCAGAGCCGAAGGTCGTCCTTCCAGGCGGTGAGCACGATCCGCTGGTAGCGCGTGTTGCGCGCGAAGATCACCTCGTCGGAGTAGATGCTGTCCTCGGCGAAGTTGGTGATCTTCGTGGCACTGGCCATCCCCGCCGAGAGGAGAAGCAGCACGGCGACGCATGCGCCGGCGAGGACGCGGCGTGCACCGAGGTGCGCGCGAAAGAGCCATACCGACCAGAGAGCAACGCCGGCGTTGACGAGCCCGAACAGGATCGCCGACCGTACCAGGCCGAGGTGCGGCACGAGGAGGATCGGGAAGGCGAGCGAGGCGGCGAGCGCCCCCAAATAGTCGAAGGTGAGGACGTTGGCGACGACGTCCTTGAACGCATAGCGGTCCTTGAGGATCCGCATGAGCAGCGGGATCTCCAGCCCGACGAACACGCCAAGGATCGTGACGAGCACGTAGAGCACGAGCCGGAACGCGTTGGTGTACGCGAAGGCGAGAAAGAGGATCGTGGACGAGAACCCTCCGACCAGTCCGACGAGCAGCTCGATCGTGATGAACCGTGCAACCAGACCGCGCGAGAGGAACCGCGACAGCCAGCTCCCCACCCCCATGGCGAAGAGGTACGTCCCGATCACCGTGGAGAACTGCGTCACGCTGTCGCCGAGCAGATAGCTCGCGAGGGCGCTCGCGACGAGCTCGTAGATCAGCCCGCACGCGGCGATGAGGAGGACGGAGAGGAATAGAGGTACTGCCATGGCTGCGAATCCTGTAGTTCGTCGGCTCTTCGGCTCTTCAGTACACGTCAGCGAACAGGAACAGCGACGGCGTGATCAGCCCGGTGTGCCGGCCGTCGACCGAGAAACCGCGAACCGAAGAACGGCGCGCCGAAGGCGCGCCTCAATGCACCGCCGCCGCAATGATGATCGCCAAGGCAATGGCCACCGCGCCCATCAGGACGCCAATCGCCGTGTTCTGGTCTTCGATCAGCTCCTTCCAGAGCGAGCCGGGAGTGAGCTTGTCGAAGACCATGAAGGCCACGATGAAGAGCGCCACGCCGATGATGGCGAAGAGGACCGCCGCCACGGCGTTGTGGAGCATCGAGGAATAGACGTCGGTCATCTCATTTGCCTCGCATGTAGGTGCCGCCGAAGTAGGAGCGGTAGTGAGGGCGGTAGGCGCCCGGGTTGTCGCGGATCGAGCGCGGGACGTTCTTCACCTCGGTGGGGCGCATCGGCGTCCAGCCGCGCAGCTCGGCGGCGAGGATGAGTGCGATGAGCAGCGCGCCGAACACGGTATAGACGGGATGCCTCATCGGTCACTCGTCGTCATCGTCTTCCTCCGGCGCGTAGTCGCTCTCCTTCCAGCGGGCGCTCTCCATTCCCCAGGCGCGCAGCGCCAGGAACACGGGCGGCACGGCGAGCAGTACCAGACCCACCAGGTAGGGAAAGAGAATCGGGACGTCGCGCCGGACGAGGATGCGGTACTCGAGGAAGTCGGTCGGCACCTGGGCTTCGGGCTGCACGCGCAGGAAGTACGGCCCCGCGGGGATGCTGGGCAGCACCGCGCGATCGCGCCGCGAGCCTTCCGACCAGTTACCATCGGAGTCGCGACCATGGTAGTAGCTCACCTCGCGACCGAACTCGTAGGTCTGGCCGGTGCTCTCGTTGACGAGCGCGTAATCGAAGTAGGCCCACCCGTTGTCGACCTGCGCCTCGGTGGTGACCTCGAGGTTGGCGGTGCGCCCGGTCACCTGGAAGGTCGGCGTGACGAAGGCGAGGGAATCGGCGGGGGCGCCGGGCCTGAAGAACGCGGCGTTGGTAGCGAACACGGTGTCACGCGATGCAGTGATCAGCCGCAGCACCCCGAGCACGATCATGATCGCGGCGAAGAGCAGATATCGCTTCGCCAGCGAGCCCGCGCGCGGCTTGAAGTCGCTGGGCTGATTGGCAAACACGCCGCGCGCCCGCGGTGCCTTGCCGGGCAACGCGAACGCGGACCAGATCTGGTCGCCGGTCATGTAGGTGCCGAGCGACCAGGTGGTCTCCTCGTCGGTGCGCTCCTCGCTGAGCACGCGCGGCGGCGCCACGAAGTCGCGGGTCGCGATACGGTCTCCGACGCGCACCTGCCAGGGGAACTCGCCGAGCACGAACGCCGTCTCGGCGGTCGCGGTCTGAAAATGCTTGAAGGTCTCGCCGTGCAGGGTGACCGTCGGACGGCCTCCGCTCAGGCTCTCGGCGGGGGCCGCCTTCACGACCTGAACGTCGTTCCAGTGGCCATCGTACTGGGTGAGGTAGCGAAAGCCTTTGTACGGGTTGAAGAGGAGGTACTCGTCCCAGTAGTAGGCGGTGCCGTCGACCTCGAGGAAGCGCACCTGATAGCCGACCGCCTCCCACTTCTCTCCCTTGAGCGTACCGCGAGTTCCGAGCGGGATCTGGGGGGTGAACTTCTGCCTGGCCTCGAAGCCCTGGATCAGGGCGAGGTTCGGGTCGCGCGCATCGAGGATGCTGCCGCAGCTCGAGCAGACTACCGACTGTGCCTGATCGAGCGTGCGGAGCTCGATCGCCGCGCCGCACTGGGGACAGCTGAGCGAGGAGACCGCGGGCGCGCTCACCACCCCTCGAAGCGGCGGAGGTTGCGGGCGGAGAGCTGCTCGAGCTCGACGTAGCTGCCGACGTAGGCAACGGGAGTCTCGTCGGAGTAGTCGATCGTGGCGAAGTGGCGCTGGTCGCCGTCCCCCCCCGTGTCGAGGTCGGCGAAGACGGCTTCACTCCGGTCCCACGACTCGAACGGCAGTTCGCCCTCGACGCCCGCATAGCGCGCGCGCGTGATCGATGCGACGCGGAAGAGCGTGCCGTCGATCGTGTACGACTGTCCGACCGCGAGCGCATCGGCCGCCGGCAGCGCGGCGTCGCCGCGGGCCGGGCTGGAGATGGCGAGATCGCCCTGCGCGTCGGAGAGCCAGGCGCTCGTGCCGCGCATCGTGCGCAGATACCACTCGTTCCAGCCCCCGCGTTCGTACTGGTAGACGATGCGACCGACGACGACGAACGCGTCGCCGTCGAACCTCCCCTCGGTGCCGAGTTGGATCGGCGACGCGGTCGGGGGGAGGTCGCTCACCATCCCGACCTTCTCCAGATCGATGTCGCGGCGCACGAGCACGGCCTTGCAGTAGGGGCAGATCGTCTGCACGGCACCCGACCAGCGAAACTCGATGGTGGCCCCGCAGTTGGGGCAGGCGGCCGTTGTGGCGGTCACTAGAGCGCCGGGATCACGTCAGTGATGCGACACAACGGCCATGATGCCATATGCGCGCTCGAAATGACGGACGCTCACGCGCGTAGCCCCGACCAGCTCGGCGAGCCGCTCGGCGAACGGCCAGGGCTCGCGCGATGTGCAGCAGAACAGATTGAGGCAGAGCGATCGGTGCTCGGGAAAGGTGTGCACCGTGAGATGCGACTCCGCGAGGAGGAGCATCCCGGTAATCCCGCCGGGCGAAGGGAAGACGTGCCACTGCCCCGCCCCGACGGGTCGCAACCCGAGCTCGTCGACCATCCGATCGAACAGCGTGACGAGGGCGGCGCGATCGGCGAGGCGCTCGGGGTCGCAGCCGAACGCCTCGACGACCCATTCGTCACCACGCGCGACGGCGTCGAGCGCGGTCACCCCTGTGCGGCCCCGCACTCGGAGCAGAACTTCGCCGCGCGCGGGATCCCCTTTCCGCAGTTGATGCAGAACTTGGTGCCTTCCGCTGCGGGCGGCCCGGCGTCCGGCACGGCCGTGGACGCAGCAGGCGAAGACTTCTCCGCCGGGTTGCCGCCCGACGAGACCTGATTCAGCGCGTCGGTCATCGCCTTGCCGAGCGCCATGCCCGCACCGAGCCCGGCGCCGAGGCCCGCACCACCGCCGCCTTCGTTCGCAGCGGCGATCGGGATCGCCTGCGCAGCCTGGTACTGGGTATAGTCGCGCAGGTTGCCGGCCATGTTCATCCCGATGCGCTCATCGAGCTTTCGCTGCAGCTCTTCTGGGAGGGAGAGGCTTTCGACGACGAACGAGTCGAGCGCGAGACCGAGGTCGGCGAACGTCGGCGCGAGCGCCGCGCTGAGCGTCGCGGCCAGCTCCATCTGGTTCCCCGCCATGTCGAGGAAGGGGATCTTCGATTCGGCGAACGCATCGGAGACGCGTCCGACGATCGTGTTGCGCAGGTGGCCCTCGAGATCGTCGACCGTGTAGCGCTCGCGGGTGCCGCTGATCTTCTGATGGAAGACGCGCGGATCGGCGACGTGAAAGCTGTACAGGCCGAACCCGCGCAGCCGCACCATGCCGAAGTCCTTGTCGCGGATCGTGATCGGCTGCTGGGTGCCCCAGCGCTGGTCCGTCTGGAGACGCGTGGAGAAGAAGTACACGTCGCTCTTGAACGGCGACTCGAAGCCCGTGTACCAGTGCTTGAGGTTCGTGAGCAGCGGCAGCGTCTGGGTCTCGAGCGTGTAGAGCCCGGGCCCGAACTGGTCGGCGATCTTCCCCTCATTGACGAAGAGCGCCATCTGCGATTCGCGCACGGTGAGCCGCGCGCCGTACTGGATCTCCATGTCGCGCATCGGATAGCGGTAGGCGAGCACGCCGTCGCTGTCCTCCGTCCACTGGATGACGTCGATGAGCTGCTTGCGCAGAAAGTCGCCGAGCGACATGGGTCCTCCACTGATGTATTTGAGGCGCGGCCAGTGCGGCGCGCGGGATGATCTTACGGTTCCTACACTACGGTGGCAACGAGCGTGGAGTTGCGGGTGCGCGGGTGCGCGGGTGCGGGACCAGCTGCTCGCGCTCGGTCTGGCCGGTACAGCATCGACGCGTTGAAACGGCAGGGTTCGCGCGGAGGCGCGGAGGCGCGGAGAGAACTGCTCTCAGGGTCGCGCTCCATGAAGCGGCGCAGCCTTCCTCTCCATTCACACTCCCAAAAGCACTTCTTGGGGCCGGCATCGAAGCCTCGTCGCGCCGTGGTCTTTCTGGGTCCTCTCCGCGGCTCCGCGCCTCCGCGTGAAATGCCGTTGCAGTTCCCCACGCCCTTTCGTCGCGAATCGTCGGGCGACCGGCTGCGTCCGCCCTGTGAGCAGGCAGGGAACCCCGGTCGTTCGCACGCGTGTCAGCGCATATACTACCGGGCCCGATCGGTATGAGACCGGTTGCGCCTTCCGAGTCCCGAACGCTCCATGCGACGACCGTACATTCTCGCGATCACCGCGCTTCTTTCGTCAGCAGCCCCGGCGATTGCCGCCGCGCAGGCTCCGCACGCGCCGGAGCCGCCCGATCCGCTCGCCGGCCTGCTGCCGGCGCAGTCGATCTCGGTCGGCGACCTCCGGGCCTTCCGCTCCCCGAGCGCCAACTGGCGCGTTGCCGGCGGGGCAACGGTGGACCGCGGCCGCGATCTCGCGATGCAGGGTGAGTCCGGCACGGGGGTGCTGGTGAACGTGCCCACCGCCCAGGCGAAGGGTCACCTCGTCACGACGATGGAGCACGGCGACATCGACCTCTCGCTCGACGTCATGCTGCCGAAGGGCTCGAACTCCGGCGTGTATCTGATGGGCCGGTACGAGGTCCAGCTGTTCGACAGCTGGGGAGTGCGGGCGCCGACGTTCGCCGACATGGGCGGGATCTATCAGCGCTGGGACGAGAGGCGCGGTGCGGGGAGGGAGGGCTACGAGGGCGTTCCGCCGCGGCTCAACGCGAGCCGCGCGCCAGGCCTCTGGCAGCACCTCGACATCGTGTTCCGTGCGCCGAGGTTCGAGGGGAAGACCAAGGTGTCGAACGCGCGTTTCCTCAAGGTGTCGCTCAACGGCGTCGTCGTGCAGGAGAACGTCGAGGTGACGGGTCCGACACGCGCCGCGATGTTCGAGGACGAGCGAGCCACGGGGCCGCTGATCATCCAGGGAGACCACGGCCCGGTGGCGGTGCGCAACCTCCAGTACAAGTCGTACACGGGCGTGGCGAAGCTCTCGGATCTGCGCTTCCGCGCCTACACCGGCGACCAGATGGACTCCGCCTGGATCGCCACCCACTCGCCGGTGCGCGAAGGGACGGCGACGGGGCTGTCGTCGGAGCCCGCGCAGGCCACCAACAAGTTCGCCGTCGCCTTCGGCGGGTCGCTCACCGTGCCGAACCCTGGCCGCTACCGCTTCATCATCAACCTCGACTGGGTCGGTGCGGAGCCCGCGATGCAGGGACCCGCGGTGGCCGGCGCGCGATTGAGCCTCGACGGCAAGCCGGTGCTGGTGCACCGCGGTGCGGCCCAGCGCGCGATGGCCGACGTGGATCTCACCGCCGGGAAGCACCCCTTCGCACTCGAGTTCTTCAAGAACCGGCAATACGGCACGCAGCGGGACCTCATGCTCTGGATCGAGGGTCCGGGCGTGGAGCGGCAGGCACTCCACGATCCGAGCCTGCTGACGACGTTCGGCAACCCGGTCAACCCGATCGTGCTCGAGCCGCAGACCGAGCCGGTGCTGCTGCGCAGCTTCGAGTGGCACCGCCACGTCAAGCGGACGACGGTGCTCTCGGTCGCCGATCCGATGGGCGTGCACTACAGCTACGACCTCGCGCAGGGCACGCCGTTCTTCGTGTGGCGTGGACCCTTCCTCGAGACGACGCAGATGTGGAACGACCGGGGCGAGGATCAGATCTCGCGTCCGATGGGCAGCGTGCTCGATCTCTCGGGCGCGCCGACGCTCGCCTTCCTGAGCGACGCGAACGCCGCGTGGCCCGACTCGATCACCGACACGCGGTCGTTCCGGCGCGCGGGCTTCCGCCTGGACAAGGCGGGCCGTCCGGTGATCCTCTCGGAGGTGCGCGGCATCGCCGTCGAGGATGCGATCCGTCCCGACTCCGGTGCGCTGTCGCTGCGCCGAGAGCTGCGGCTGCGCGCGCCGGCTTCGGCGAGCACCGACGGGATGTACGTGCTGCTCGCCCAGGGCAAGAGCATCGCCAAGCAGAGCGACGGCTCGTACGGCGTGGACGACAAGACCTACTTCATCAACGCGTCCGGCGCGGCGGCGCAGCCCGTCGTCCGGCAGCAGAATGGGCGCGAGGAGCTGCTCCTGCCCGTGCGCTTCGATCGTGGCGAGGCCACGGTCGCCTACAACATCGTCTGGTAGTGCATTCCATGATCGACTCGATTCCACAGACCCCCGCGCGCGCGAGCCGAACGCTGTGGCGCGCGACGCGCGCTCCGATCGTCGCGGCCACGCTGCTCCACGTACTTGCGGGCATCGCACCCGCTCAGCGGCCCGCCGAGAGCGCGATTGCGGTGAAGGAGGCCGAGTACTACCGCATCTCCACCATCCCCGTGCCCGAAGGGGTGGTGCTCGAGGTGGGCGGACTGGAGACGATGCCCGACGGCCGGCTCGCGGTGGCGACGCGCCGCGGCGACGTGTGGCTGATCGAGAACCCCGGGAGCGCCAATGGCGGCCAGCCGCACTTCAGCCGGTTCGCGCAGGGGCTGCACGAGGCGCTCGGCCTGGCATACCGCGACGGCGCGCTCTACACGACGCAGCGCAGCGAGCTGACGCGACTGCGCGATGCGGACGGCGACGGCAAAGCGGACGCGTACGAGACCGTGTACTCGTGGCCGCTGTCGGGGAACTATCACGAGTACTCGTTCGGGCCGGTGTTCTCGCCGAAGGGCGGGAACGACATGATGGTGACGCTGAATCTCGCGTGGGTCGGCTACGGCGAGAGCTTCGTGAAGTGGCGCGGCTGGATGCTGCAGCTCGGTCCGGACGGCAAGATGACGCCGTTCGCGACCGGGTTCCGCTCGCCATCGAGCTTCGGCTACAACCTCGAAGGCGACCTGTTCTACACCGAGAACCAGGGCGACTGGGTCGGCTCGGGTGGGCTCAGCCACGTGGAGAAGGGCGATTTCATGGGCAACGTGAAGGGGCTCAAGTGGTCGGGCGAGCCCAACTCCGGCGTGACGCTCAAGGTGAGCGACATCCCCGACACGGGCGAGCCGAAGTTCGAGGTGGCCAAGCGCGTGCCGCATCTCAAGACGCCGGCCGTGTGGTTCCCGCATGGAATCCTCGGCATCTCCACGTCGGCGATCCTCGTCGACTCGACGCGCGGTGCGTTCGGACCCTTCGCCGGCCAGCTGTTCGTCGGCGACCAGGGACACAGCAAGATGATGCGCGTCGCGCTGGAGAAGGTGGACGGCGTCTATCAGGGCGTGGTGTTCCCCTTCCGCGAAGGGTTCATGCCGGGGGTGTTCCGCCAGGTATGGGGGAAGGACGGCTCGATGTACGTCGGGCAGACGAGCCGCGGCTGGGGCGCGACAGGACGCGCGCAGTGGGGGCTGCAGCGACTCGTGTGGACGGGGAAGACGCCGTTCGAAGCGCACCACGTGAGCGCGCGACCTGACGGGTTCGAGGTGTTCTTCACGGCGCCGGTGGACCGCGCGGCGGCGGAGAACCTAGATAGCTGGGGAGTGAGCAGCTTCATCTACAAGTACCACCACATCTATGGCTCGCCGGTGATCAACCAGACCGCGCACACCGTGCGCGGCGTCGTGGTGGCGAAGGACGGGCGCAGCGCGCGAATCGTCGTGGACTCGCTGCGCCAGGGCTACATCCACGAGATCAAGATGAGCGGCGTGAGAGCCGAGAGCGGCGGCGCACCGCTGCTGCACGACGTTGGCTATTACACGGTGAATCGGATCCCCGGCGGGCGGACGCTCGCGTTGAAGCCGGCGGCGACGCGTGCGGCGACGACGAACGTGGTGCCGGGCACCGCGCCGACGCGCGTACCGGAGTCGAACCCGCCGCCAACGGGCAGCGCGTCGCAGACCACGCCGACGGCGACCAGTGCCGGCGCACCAGGCGCGAACGCCGCCG
>DATFOL010000211.1:0-5120 GCA_035265545.1 Gemmatimonadaceae bacterium
CGCGCGCCCTTGGCATTCTCGGCGTAGGTGAAGCTCCGGCCGGGGTAGATGTCGCCGCCGTCGACGTCGGTCCAGTTGGGGGTGTATACCTCCATTCCTGCCTGTGGGATCACCTTGTCCTTGTACTTGAACGAGGCGCCCATGCCGAGATGCGCGGTCACGGCGCGGATGGTCGGCAGGCGCTCCAGCATCCGAACCTCGTCCATCGTGATGCCGGGGTTGCTGCGCGTCCACTCGGGCGGATTGCTGAAGCCACCGATCGGTCGACGATAGATGAAGAACGACGTCGGCCCGGAGGCTTCGAGGTCACGCCGGAACGATTCGTTGATCCCCTTCACCACGGAGGACATCGCGACGACGACGAACACACCGAGCGCCACCCCCATGATCGTAAGCGCGGCGCGCACCTTGTTCGACCGCAGCGAATCCAGCGCGATCCCTACTCCCTCGAACGCGTGGCTGGCGGAGGCGAGAATCCACATGGCTCACTCCGCGCGAAGCGCGTCGATGGGGTTGAGGGACGCGGCGCGCTTGGCCGGGTAGACGCCGGAGGTGATGCCGACGACGGTGCCCAGCAGCGTGGCGACCACGAGAGACCACGGCGCGACCGCCGCCGGCAGCGGCGTCGTCCACGAGATGATCTTGGCGCCGAGCAGGCCGAGCCCGATACCAAGGATCGCGCCGAGGGTGCTGAGCGTGGCGCTCTCGACGAGGAACTGCCGCAGGATGTCCTTGCGTCGGGCGCCGAGCGACTTGCGAACGCCGATCTCGCGGGTTCGCTCCGCGACCGCGACGAGCATGATGTTCATGATCACGAGCCCGCCCACGACGAGGCTGATCGCCGGCAGCGCCGTTCCGGCGATGGTCATGATGGTCTTCGTCTTCCGGAACGATTCGAGCGCAGTCTCGGATGTTTCCATGACGAAGTTGTCCGGCGTACCGGGCCGCAGGTGGCGCATGCCGCGCAGGACTTCCCGCACGGTCTCCATCGCCTCGTCCATCATGATCATGTTTGGCGCTTGCACCAACAGACCGTCGATGTCGCCACGCGGGTTGGTGAGACGGTGCAGGGGAGACTGGAACGGAGCGTACGCGGTGGCATCCATCGATTGTCCGAACAGGCTGCCCTGACGGGTGATGACGCCGATGACCGTATAGGGGATGCCGCCGATGCGTAGCTCGCGCCCGATCGGATTCAGACCTTCGAAGTAGTATTTCCCGACCTCGTCTCCGACGACGACGACCGGCGTGCCCAGCTCGGCCTCCTGCTGCGAGAAGACGCGGCCAGCGGACAGGTCGAGCTTCTTGATCGTGAAGTATTCGCCCTCTACAGCATGCGCCTCGATCTTCCGAGGGCGAGCGTACTTGCTCGTCGCCGTCAGGTTCTCCTGACTCTCGACGGCGTAGTTGGTGCCGGTGGGCAGCGCTTCACGGATGACCGCGACGTCGCTGTGGTAGACGCGCGGGCGGCGTTGCCACTCCTTCCACATGTCCTCGGTCACGTTGTTTCCGAACCATGGGAAGCGGCGCAGCGTGAAGGTGTTCGCCCCGAGCACCCGGCCGGCGAAGTCCTCCTCCACGTACTTGCTCATCCCGGTGACGATGGACACGACCGCGATGAGGAACATGACACCGATCATCACACCGATCAGGGTGAAGAAGCTCTTGAGCTTCTGCACGCGGATCTGCTGGAGCGCGAGCCGGATGGCCTCGTGGAAGGGCATGATGCGCCTGGAGAGGGTGGTGCGGGGTCTACGGGCGACGCGCGGGAAAAGTGTCAGGCGCGCGGGGCGCGCCGTTCCTCGGTTTTCGGTTTCTCAGTTGTCGGCCGACCCGGGGCCCACTCCGGTGTGCCCTGGGCATCCCGAGGTCTGCCGTCAACCGAAGAACCGATGACCGACGAACGCGGCGGCTCCGCCGCCGCCCGCTATTCGTACCGCAGCGCCACCACCGGATCCAGCTTCGCCGCCTTGGCCGCCGGCAGCATCCCGAACAGGATCCCCGTGACACAGCTCGTCGCCAGCGCGAGCACCACGGCCAATGGCGGCACGCTCGCGGCGACCGGTGTGAGCGCCTTGATGAGTCCCGCTGCGCCGGTGCCGAGCACGAGCCCGATGATCGCACCGATCCCGGTCAGCGTGACCGCCTCGACGAGGAACTGCCAGAGGATCGTGGCGCGCGTCGCTCCCAGGGCCTTGCGGACGCCGATCTCACGGGTGCGCTCGGTGACGGAGATCATCATGATCGCGATCACGCCCACGCCCCCGACGATCAGCCCGACGGCCGAGAGCACCACCATCACGAGGAAGAACGCACCGAAGATCTTGTTGTAGACGTCGAAGAGCTGGTCCTGGGTGATGATCGCGAAATCGTTCTCGACCCCCGGTCGCAGGGCGTGGCGGCCACGCATGGCCGCGATGACGTCGTCGATCGCTTCGGCACGCGTCACTCCCGCGGTGGGGATCACGGCGATGCCGATGTCGTTCCAGTTGACCTTCAGGTGCTTGCGGGCGGCCTCGATCGGTACGATCGCACGCGGCTTGTTCCCGCCGGAAAGGAAGCTCGCCTGGTAGTGGTAGATGCCGAGCACCTTGAAGGGCACGTCGCCGAGCTCGATCACCTTGTCGAGCGGGTCCGAGTCGCCGAACGCCTGCTTCGCGAGCTCGTCGTTGATGACCACGACCCGCTCACCCGTCGTCGCCTCGTTCTGCGTGAAGTTGCGACCCGGGAAGATGTCGCCGCCACCGTCGATCTGCTGCCAGTTGCCGGTGAACGCGTTGACGTCGACGGAGCGCAGGCGCTTGTCCTTGTAGGAGATCGACCGCTGGGTATCCAGCCGCGCGCCCGCCGTCCGGATGGTGGGCAGCCGCTGCAGCGCCTCGACGTCGGCCAGCGTCAGCCGCGGGTTGCGGAAGAACTTGCAGGTCTCGTCGGTGCCGTCGCAGGCTTCGAAGGTGATCGGGAACCGCGACACGAAGAACGTCGTCGGGCCGGTGCTCTCCAGATCCTTGGCGACACTCGCGTTGATCCCGTGGATCGCCGCCGAGATCACGACCACGACGAACACGCCGACGGCAATGCCGAGGATGGTGAGGCCGGCGCGGACCTTGTTCGCCCGGATGGAGTCGAGGGCGATGGTCACGCCCTCGCGAAGGACGTGGAGGCGCTGCTGCAGGTTCGCCATGCGCTACTCCGCCCGCAGGGCAGTGATCGGATCGAGCCTCGACGCGCGGCTCGCGGGGTAGACACCGGCCACGATCCCGACGCCCGCGCCGATGCTGATGCCGAGGATCACCGACCACAGCTCGACGGCAGCGGGCAGCGGCGTGACCGCGGCGATCAGCTTGGCGAACGCGAACCCGGTCGCGACGCCGAGTGCCGCGCCGACGGTGCTGAGCGTCGCGCTCTCGACGAGGAACTGGCTCATGATGTCGCGGCGCCGTGCGCCGAGCGACTTCCGGATGCCGATCTCGCGGGTCCGTTCCGCCACCGCGACGAGCATGATGTTCATGATCACGATCGCGCCGACCACGAGTCCGATCGCCGGCAGCGCGACGCCGGCGAACACGAGGTAGCTCTTGATCTTGTTCCAGAACTCGAGCGCCGAGTCCGACGTCTCGAGCTCGAAGTCGTCCTTCTGGCTGGGGCGCAGGTGGTGGCGCGCGCGCATGACCTGTCGCACCGCCTCCATCGTCGAGAGCATCCCCTCGCGGCTCGGCGTCTGGATCATGATCGCGTCGATCACGCCGTGCGCGTTGACGAACCGGTTGAGCGCCGACTTGTGCGGGGCGACGATGAACTTGTCGAACGAGATCCCGAATGCGCTCCCCTGCTTCTCCATCACGCCGACGACGGTGAACGGCAGGCCGCGCACGACGAGCTCGCGCCCGACAGGGTCCAACGCCGGGAAGAAATAGTTCGCGACGTCCTGGCCGATCACAATCACCGGCATCCCGCGCTCGAACTCCTGCGGCGAGAAGAGGCGGCCGCTGACCGGTGCCATCTTCTTGATGTCGAAGTAATCCTCGCTCACCGTGAAGGTGAGCAGCTGCCGCGGCTTGGCGACGTAGCGCGACTGCGCCGAGAGGTTGTCGTTGCCGACGACCGCCCACTTCACGTCGGGGGGCAGCGCCTCCGCCACCGGCTCGACGTCGCTCTCCTTGATGCGCCGGCGGCGCCGTAGCTCGCGCCACCGCTCCTCGCTCATCTCGCCGAGGTTGATGTTCGGCCGGTGCCGCAGCTCGAACGAGTTCACCGCCATGATCTTCCCGACGACCTGGTCGGTCATGTAGCGGCTCATGCCGCCCACGATCGAGACGACGGCGATGAGGAAGGTGACCCCGATCATCACGCCGAGAAGGGTGAAGAAGCTCTTGAGCTTCTGCACCCAGATCTGCTTCAGCGCGAGCCGGATCGCCTCGACGAAGGGCATGGCGGTCGGCTACGCGGGCAGCCCGAGCTTCTCGACGAACGACGACCGCCGCTCGTCGCTCGCCACGAGGCCGTCCCGGAGCACGACGATGCGCCGCGCGTGCGCGGCGATGTCGGGCTCGTGGGTCACCATGATGACGGTCTGGCCCTGTTCGGCCAGGCTCTCGAACACCTTCATGATCTCTTCGGAGGTTCCCGAGTCGAGGTTGCCGGTCGGCTCGTCGGCGAGGAGGATCGAGGGGTTGTTCACCAGCGCACGCGCGATGGCGACACGCTGCCGCTGTCCGCCGGACAGCTCGTTCGGCCGGTGATCGATGCGCGAGCCGAGCTGGACGCGCTCGAGTGCCTCCTTCGCGCGCCGACGGCGCTCGTCACCCGGCACGCCGGCGTAGACGAGCGGCAGCTCGACGTTGTGCAGCGCGCTCGCGCGAGGGAGGAGGTTGAAGGTCTGGAAGACGAACCCGATCTCCTTGTTCCGCACCCGCGCCAGCGCATCGTCCGACATCTTCGAAACCTGGGTGCCGTTGAGCCAGTACTCCCCCGCGTTCGGCGTGTCCAGGCAGCCGATGACGTTCATCAGCGTGGACTTGCCCGAGCCGGACGGGCCCATGATCGCGACGTACTCGTTCCGGCGGATGGCCAGATCGACGCCGCGCAGCGCGCGCACGATCTCGCCGCCCATGTCGTAC
>DATFOL010000212.1:0-27326 GCA_035265545.1 Gemmatimonadaceae bacterium
AGGACACGATCGCCATCCGAACGTGTGCGTACTTCTCGCTGTCGTTCGACCACCGGATCGTCGATGGCGCGGACGCGGACAAGTTCCTCGCCGCCGTCAAGAAGGGATTGGAGAGCTTCCCCGATACCGCCCGATAGCCGATGCCGCGCGCGCTGACCGTTCAACGAACGCTCGTCACTCCCCCCGAGCGGAAGAAGTACGCCGAGAAGCTGAAGCGGAATCGCGAGCACTACACGCAAGCGAACTGCCGCTACTGGGTCTTCGAGGAGGCCGGTCTACCCGGCGCGTTCCTTGAGTTCTGCGAGGCACCAGACGCCGCGACGCTCGCCCGCGCGCATGCGTCCGCGCCGGAGCGTGTCCTCGATCCCGCGCGAATCTATCACGAAGTGGAGCTCCCGTAGCCATGCCGACACGCTCGATCACGCTCGCCGGCCGCACCTGGCAGGTGATGCCTTCTGGCCGCATCACGCAGTACGATCGCGACGAGTTCGCGTTGCTGTTCATCTCGGGCACCGGTCCCGATCGCGAGATTCGCGTCACCCGCTACTCTCCGCACGGCACGCGCTGGCGTGAACAGTCACTGCTCGAGATGAGCAACGACGACCTCGCCCGACTGTTCGCGGTCTCTCAGCCGAGCGACACCTCGCCCGAAGCGGGCTACGTCTCGTGACTGGTCCCGCGGGCGCCACCGGCTTCGTCGATCTGCACATGCATTCGGCGGCGTCGGACGGGTCCCGCGCACCGGGCGATGTGGTTCGCGCGGCGAAGCGAGCCGCGCTGGCGGCGATCGCCCTCACCGACCACGATACGGTCGCGGGGCTTGCCGAGGCCCGCACTCTCGGCGCCGAGCTCGGGATACGCGTCATCAACGGCGTGGAGCTGAGCGCCGTGGAAGGGGAGACCGAGACCCATCTGCTCGGGCTTCACCTGCGCGACACCGCCGTGCTCGAGCGCGCGCTCGGCGAGCTGCGCGAGATGCGGGGGCGACGGGCCGCGCGGATCGTCGAGCTGCTCCAATCGCAGGGCGTGCAGGTCACGCTGGATGACGTGCTGCTGCAGGCTGGAACGGGTGCCATCGGGCGTCCGCACGTTGCGCGGGCGCTCGTCGCCGACGGCTGGGCGACCGACGTGCGCGACGCGTTCGATCGCTATCTGGGTGCGGGCCGCCCGGCGTATGTCGCCAAGGACCAGCTCGGGATGCGCGAGGCAATCGCGATGATTCACGGCGCGGGCGGCCTCGCAGTGCTCGCGCATCCAGGATCGGCGGGGACTCGAGAGCGCATCGAGCCGCTCGTTGCGATGGGCCTGGACGGCGTGGAGGTCAAGCATCCGAGCCACTCCCCGCAGGACACGGCTCGGCTCCGCGCGTGCGTCGATCAGCTCGGGCTCATTCCGAGCGGCGGCTCCGACTGGCACGGTGCGGCCGACGGACCGCGTACGATTGGCATGATGCAGGTGCCCATCGAGTGGCTCCGCCGCCAGGACGAGCGTATCGATGCGCGGGGCCGTGCTCCGGCCGCCTGACGGCGGCGATCCGCTCGCCGGCCGCGTTGCGCTCGTCACGGGCGCCGGCCGGCGCGTCGGACGCGTGATCGCGCTGGCCCTCGGCGCTCGCGGCATGCGGGTCGTCGTCCACTACAACGGCTCGCGCGACGGTGCGGACGAGACTGCGCGCCTCATTCGAGAGGGTGGCGGGGAGGCCATCGTGGAGCAATCAGACCTCGCCGACCTCGGCGAGGCCGATGCGCTGATCGATCGTGCGATTGCGTGGCAAGGTGCCCTCGGCGCGCTCGTGAACTCCGCCGCGATCATGGTGCGCACGCCGGTCGGTGAGACGACGCAAGCGGACTGGGATACCATGTTCGCGATCAACGTCCGCGCGCCGTACTTCCTGTCGCAGCGAGCCGCGCCAGCGCTCGCCGCCTCGCGCGGTGCGATCGTCAACATCGCTGATCTCGCCGCGTTCGAGAGCTGGCCCGCCTACGTTCCGCACGGAATGACGAAAGCGGCCGTCGTGCAGATGACGCGGTCGATGGCGCTCGCGCTCTCGCCAGACGTGCGGGTCAATGGCGTCGCGCCGGGAGTCGTTCTGTTGCCGGAGGGATGGAGCGAGACGGGCGCGGAGCATCTACGAAGCACGACGCCGCTGCGCCGGCTGGGCAGCCCGGACGACGTTGCGCGGGCAGTCGTGTACCTGCTCGAGGCCGAGTACGTCACCGGCGAGGTGATTCGTGTCGACGGCGGACGTCACGTCCGCTGCTGACCGCGCGTCGGCGAGCCACCGGCCGATGCAGCGGTTCGGCCGGATCGTCGTGGTCGGCGGCGGATGCTACGGAGGCTACTACGTCCGGCAGCTCGGCCGCGCGGAGCGAGCCGGTGCGGTCGCCTGGCGCGAGCTCGTGGTCGTCGATCGCGATCACGCCTGCGCCGTCTCTCGGCTGCCCGCGGTCGAACGTCCGCCCCGGTTGCACATCGTCACGTCGGACTGGCGCGAGTACTTCGCCTCGTATCTGGCCGAGGCGTCCACGGATGCTCGATGCGACGACGACGTCATCGTCCCGTCCCCCCTCATGCCGCACCTGATGGCGGACTGGCTCGTCGAGCGAGCACGGGCCCGCTGGCCGGATCGTGACATCCGGATCGAGCCCCTGGGAGGCTCACTGCCGGTTCCGTGGCAGCGCGTCGGCGACGACGGCACCCACTACGCGAGCTTCGCGGAATGGATGTGCCCCATCAACTGCATCGAACCGGCTCGCTGCCCCGAGACACGCGGGCCCCGCGCGTGGTCGCTCCCCGTCGCGCTGCGGGCCTATGCGGAGGCGGAGGGCTCGGCCGGTCGCTTCATCGAGTCGCCACTCGTCTTTCACTGCTCTCACCGTGCCTACGGAGTCGGGATGATCGACGTGCGCGACGTCCTGAACGCCGATGCCCAGATCGCCGTCCGCGCTTCCAGCGGTCAGGCCAGCTTCCTCATCGGCACCGTCTCCCACTGCCATGGCGCACTGCGTCGCGTGACCATCGCCGCGGCGTGACGGGAACGTCCCGGTTCCATCGCGGACTTCTCCAGGTGAGATTTGGTCCAGTCGCGCGCCGACCGGCGCGCCCGATCGAACGAGGAACGCTTGGCTACACGGCACGAATACGAAGTGGTGATCGTCGGGGCGGGGCCGGCGGGGATGTGTGCCGCGCTCTATACCGGCCGCTCGATGCTGCGAACCGTCGTGCTCGAGCGCGGCATGCCGGGCGGCGAGCTCCTGAACACGGAGAAGCTCGATGACTGGATCGGTGAGAAGTCCATCCTGGGCTGGGAGCTGGCACAGAAGTTCGAGGAGCACGCGCGTCTGTTCGGCGCCGAGTTCGTCACCGCGAACGTCACCACGGTGCGCCGGCTCGACGACGGCGCCTTCGAGACCGAGACGGACACGGGTGACATCTACGGGTCGCCCGCGGTGATCGTCACGGCCGGCGGCACCCCCATCAAGCTGGGCATTCCCGGAGAGCAGGACTACGCGGGAAAGGGCGTTTCCTACTGCGCCATTTGCGACGGCGCCTTCTTCCGCGATCACCGCATCGCCGTAGTGGGCGGCGGGGACGCCGCTGTCGAAGAGGCGGATTTCCTCACCCGCTACGCCGAGAAGGTGTACGTCGTCCACAGGCGCGATTCGTTCCGCGCGTCGAAGATCCTGCAGGAGCGGCTCTTTGCCAACCCCAAGATCGAGGTGGTCTGGAACACGGTCGCCGAGGAGGTCGTCGGCGACGAGCAGGGCCTGATGGAGGGACTGCGCGTGCGAAACGTCGAGACGGGTGTCGTGAGCACGCTCGATGCGACCGGCTGCTTCGTGTTCATCGGCTTTCGGCCGAACACGGGGATCATCGACGGCCACTTCGATCACGACCCGATGGGCTACATCGTGACCGACAGCATGATGCAGACCTCCATTCCTGGTCTCTTCGCTGCTGGCGACCTCCGCTCGCAGCTCACCCGCCAAGTGACGACGGCGGTCGGTGACGCGACCACTGCGGCGATCGCCGTCGAGAAGTACCTCAAGGCACGGAGCGAAGGCGGTCATGCCGTCGATCCAGCCGGCAGCGGCGGGTACGCGGTGTGAGGATCGAGCAGCGCACCGTCGGCGTGTTCGAGGAGAACTGCTATCTCGTCATCGACGATGCGACGAGCCACGCGGTGCTCATCGATCCGGGCGACGAGGGCGATCGCATCCTGGCGATGGTGCGTGCCGCCGACGTCGAGCTGGACGCGATCTGGCTGACCCACGCGCACGTCGATCACATCGGGGCGGTAGCCGCTGTCGTGCGCGAGTTCGGCGTTCCGGTCTACCTGCATCCGCTCGATCTGCCGTACTACGCCCAGCTCTCGGCGCGAGCCGCGGTGATGTACGGGATCGACTTCGAGCAGCCGGATGGCCCCGACCGCGAGCTCGCCGAGGGTGACACGCTTCAGTGTGGCACCCTTCGCTTCGACGTCATGCACGTGCCTGGCCATGCGCCCGGTCTGGTCGCGTTTACTGGACACGGCGTCTCGTTCGGTGGCGACCTGTTGTTCGCCGGCTCGATCGGCCGCACCGATCTCCCTTTCGGCAGCCCTGCGGACATGACGGCCTCGCTGGCGCGCTACACGAGCGCGCTCCCCGGCGAAACTCTGGTATATCCTGGCCACGGCCCGGCCACCACCATCGGCGATGAGAAGCAAACCAACCCGTTTCTGAGCGGCGCCGCGCGCCTCGTGCGGCGATGATCGGTGCGCGAGCGGTGGGAGGCGACCTGACCGCCGTTGTGATGTTGTCGCTCTGGCTCGGTGCGGCGATCGTCGTCGCCGCCGTCGTTGCTCCCGCCGCGTTCGCCGTGCTCCCCACCCGTACGCTTGCCGGCGCCCTGGTCGGTCGGGTGCTGCCGACGCTGTTCTGGAGCGGCGCACTCGTGGGCTTCGTGGTGGCGCTGCTTTCGCGCGCCCGGACTCAGGGCGGTGCGCGGCTCGTCTCGGTGCTGGCTCTCGCGCTTGCGTGTCTCGCGGCGCAGCTCGGTGTCGCCCCACGCATCGAGCGCGTGCGCGTCACGGCGGGCGGCCCTCTCGATGCGCTTCCGCGAGACGACGTTCGACGCGCCACATTCGGTCGGCTCCACGCGATCAGCGTCGCGCTCCTCGGCGTCGCATCGCTCGCGGGCGCGGCGGCCCTAGTGCTCACGATGCGCGCGCTTCCCACGGCACGAGCGTCCGAAGGATTGTCCACCCCTCTGCACGAGCGATGACGATGGCAGATGCCTTCCGTACGGAAAAAGATCCTCTCGGCACCAAGCAGGTTCCAGCCGACGCGCTGTACGGCGTGCAGACCGTGCGCGCACGGGAGAACTTCCTGATCAGCGGACTCCTTCCTCTCGGGCCCTTCGTCATCGGGCAGGTGTGGATCAAGAAGGCCGCCGCGCTGACGCACAAGGAGACGGGGCGTCTGGACCCGCGGCTCGCCGACGCGATCGTGCAGGCAGCCGACGAGGTGCTCGCCGGCAAGCACGCCGACCAGTTCATCGTCGATCCCTGGCAGGCGGGCGCCGGCACCTCGCACAACATGAACGTCAACGAGGTGCTCGCCAACCGGGCGAACGAGCTGCTCGGTGGGAAGCGCGGAACGTACACCCCCGTGCATCCGAACGACCACGTGAACATGGCGCAGAGCACCAACGACACGATTCCGACGAACATCAGGCTGTCGTGTCTCTCGCAGCTCGACGGGCTCACGAGCGCGTTCGAGGGGCTGCGCGATGCGCTCGCCGCGAAGGGCAGGGAGTTCGATCACATCGTCAAGGCCGGTCGTACGCACCTGCAGGACGCGATGCCGATCCGACTGGGCCAGGAGTTCACCGCCTACGCCGGATCGATCGACCGCGGGATCCGCCGCGTGCGCGAGGCGGCCGATTACCTCCGCGATCTCGGGATCGGCGGCAGTGCCGTGGGCACCGGCGTCACGGTGGAGAAGGAATATCCCGCGCTGATGAACAAGCACCTTCGCGCGATCTCCGGGCTCGAGCTGCGCATCGGTGACGATCGCATCCAGCTCATGCAGAGCATGGGCGACCCAGCCGGATTCAGTGCAGCGCTCCGCGTGCTCGCGATCGACCTGAGCAAGATCGCGAGTGATCTCCGCCTCATGGTCATGGGTCCGCGCACGGGCATCGACGAGATCAAGCTGCCTGCCGTGCAGCCGGGGTCGTCGATCATGCCGGGAAAGATCAATCCGTCCATCCCCGAGATGGTCAACCAGGTCTGTTTCCAGGTCATGGGGCTCGATACGACCGTCGCCATCGCCGCAGAGCACGGCCAGCTCGAGCTGAATGTGATGATGCCGGTCATCGCGTTCAACCTCCTGCTCTCGATGCGCCTGCTGACCAACACCGCTCGGACGTTCACCGATCGCTGCGTCGTCGGGATCGAGGCGAACGAAGACATGTGCGCATTCTGGGTCGAGCGCTCGGCGGCGCTGGCTACGGCGCTGATGCCACACATCGGCTACGCCAGAGCGGCCGAGCTGAGCAAACAATCCGTGAAGGAGGGGGTGCTCGTGCGCGATCTCGTGAAGCGGGAAAAGGTGCTCCCAGCCGACCAGATCGACGAGATTCTCGACCTCCGAAAGATGACGGAGATCGGCGTTCCGGGCGGCACGCACGGGATGGTGGCGGGGGGGTGAGGCTATCACGACCGACCGGCTCGGACTAGATTCAACAGGTGCGGATCACCACTCAAGCCGAATACGGCCTCATCTGTGCGCTTCACCTGGCCCGTCGCATCGACGACGGGCCGGTGACCGGGCGCGAGATTGCGGCGCAGGAGCGCCTTCCGGGCGACTACGTCGAGCAGATCATGCTCAAGCTTCGCCGCGCCGGCATCGTCCGCAGCACGCGTGGCGCGCACGGCGGCTATGCGCTCGCACGTCTCCCCAACGAGATCAGCGTGCACGATGTCATCTCGGCGGCCGAACACTCGACGTTCGAGGTGCACTGCACGTCGCATCCCGTGGAGGAGGCGCGCTGCTCGTCGTCACACGACTGTAGCATCCGGCCAGTGTGGATGCTGCTGCAGCGGCGCATCGACGACGTGCTGCAGGGCGTGCGGCTGAGCGACCTGCTCATGCAGGAGAGCCAGGTCCGCGAGCGCGTCGGGTTGTCCGAACCGGCAGTTGCCGGCGGGCGCCTTGCGCTCCCCGTGTTGCAAGGCTGATCGAGCGGCGCGGATGCGCCTGTTTCGCTCGTTCCGCGACGACCGGGCTCTGATGCGGAAAAGTGCGGCCTTCGCTTTGGTGCTCATGGCGGAGCCCGCATCCGAGGACGTGGACTGGCTGTCGAAAGTCGCGACACGCGGGGACGTCGATCACGCGCGCTGGGAGCTCCGCTACCTGCGTCGCTCGATCGGCATTCTGGTCGCCCAGCGCGATACGCTCGATGACCGCACGCCGTCGGAGGTGCTGCGCGCGCTCGTGCAGCTGATGCAGAAGGATCCCAACGTCGATCCGACGCTTCGGGATCTGGCCGAGCGGCAGTTCAATGCTCGGCTCGGAGCGTATCGCGACGCGTTCACCTCTCGCGGGCACGGCACACCCGCGCTGCGCCTCGCGCAGAACATGCTCGCCTTCGCCGGCGGCCCGATCCGCGGCGACGATCCGGTCGTCCAGCGCGGTGCCGAGCTGGTCGCCGACACCATCGCTGCCGCCAATGATGCGCTGCGTGCGAGCTTCGGCGTCGTGGAGCTTCCGGAGGACGTCTCTCCCTCCCGGCTCGCCCGCTGAGGGCGGGGGCGCCCCGACGAAAAACGCCCCTCGTGATGACGAGGAGCGTCGGAGTGCTCGAGGGGGGACTTGAACCCCCACGCCGGTGAAGGCACAGGCTTCTGAGACCTGCGTGTCTACCAGTTCCACCACCCGAGCATGCGCGGCGCGCGTGGCGCCGAGTAGAGAATAGAGAAGTTATCGGGCATCGCGAATCAAGTCAACGCGTTGCGTTGCTTGCCCGTCGCGCGCGGCCTATGTTGCGGACGCACGCGCGTACGCTGCACGCGAGCGACCGTCTCCCGCCCATGGCCAAGCCCGACGACAACCCGGAGCACGTCTCGATCGCCAAGAATCGACGTGCGCGTCACGACTACGCCATTCTGGACACGTACGAGGCGGGCCTGGTGCTCACGGGGAGCGAGGTCAAGTCGCTGCGCGACGGCAAGGCCAATCTGTCCGACGCCTACGGCATCGTGCGCAACGGCGAGATCTTCCTGCTCAATCTGCACATCTCGCCGTACGAGCGGGCCAGCTACAACAATCACGAGCCGACGCGGACGCGAAAGCTGCTGTTGCACAAGCGGGAGATCCGGCGTCTGATAGGTGCGGTGGAGCGGCAGGGGCTCACCCTGGTTCCACTCGAGCTCTACTTCAAACGCGGCGTCGCGAAGGTGGCGATGGCACTCGGCAAGGGAAAGAAGCTCCACGACAAGCGGGACGCCGAGAAACAGCGCGATGCCGACCGGGAGATCGCGCGGGCGGTGCGCACCCGATGATCGCCGCCGCATTGCTCGCCGCGTTCCAGCTCGCCGCCACCTCGCCGTCGGCCGGCAGGTTGGTGGTGAAGGACGCCAGCCGCAGCGTGTCGGTGCCGCTCGTCGCGTCGCCGTCCGGACCGCTCGTGCGTCCGGAGCAGCTGCGTCCGATCGTGCCGCTCACGGTCTCTCACCTCACCGGAGATCGCTGGCTGCTGATCGTCGGCGGCTCGACGATCGAGGTGGAGGAAGGGCTGCGGTTCGCGCGCGTCGGCGACGCGACGTTCCAGCTCGCGCGCGCGCCGGAGGTCCGGCGAGGCGCGCTGTATGTGCCGCTCCAACTGGTCGTCGAGCTGGTGCCGCGCATCGCCGGCAATCTCGCCTGGGACGTCGACCGTTTCGAGCTGCGGGCATTCTCTTCGCTCTCACGCTACGAGAACAGCAGCGTCTCTCAGGTGGGGCGCTCCGTCCCGAGCGCGGCGCGGCGCGACGACGTGATCGACGGCGCCAGTCCCGAGCGCACGTCGCGAGGATTCGCCATCGCGGCGTCCTCCGCGCCTTCGGGCCCACTCCGCTCACGTCGATTGGTCGTCCTGGATGCCGGACACGGAGGGCCCGACGCCGGCATGCGTGGACCGATCAGCGGGGGGCCACGCGTCGCGGAGAAGAACATCACGCTGGCCGTGGCGAAGCGTGTAGGTGCCGCTCTCGGTCAACGTGGCGTCGGGGTGAAGTACACGCGGACGAGTGATACCCTCATCGCGCTGTCGGATCGCGGACGCATCGCCAACGAGGCACACGCGGATCTCTTCGTGAGCATCCACGTCAACGCGGCGAACCCGGGGTGGAAGGATCCCGGCGCGGCGCGCGGCTTCGAGACGTACTTCCTCGCCGAGGCCAAGACAGAGGATGCGCGCCGGGTCGAGCGCATGGAGAACGAAGTGGTGAAGTTCGAGGCCCGCGCCTCCGCGCGAGCGGGCGACGCGCTCAGCTTCGTGCTCAACGACATGGCGCAGAACGAGCATCTGCGCGAGTCCAACGAGTTGGCGGAGCTCATCCAGCGGCGCATCGGCCGGATCCATCCGGGACCCAGCCGCGGCGTGAAGCAGGCGGGGTTCCGCGTCCTTGTCACGGCGTTCATGCCAGCGGTGCTCGTCGAAATCGGCTTTGGCACGAATGCCTCGGAGGCGTCCTACATGACCGATCCCGCACGGATGGAGGAGCTGTCGGCGGCAGTTGCGGACGGCATCCTCGAGTACCTCAAGCGGTACGAGCGGCGAGTCGCGTCGGGCGAGAGCATCGGCTCAGCGGGAGGAGTATCCCGGCAGTGAGCGACGGCCGATCCGCGCTCCACGTCCAGGCGGCCGGCCTCACCTTTCAGAATCCGATCGTCCTCGCAGCGGGCACGGCTGCGTACGGTGAAGAGCTCGCGGGCATCGTGAATCTGCCCGCTCTGGGCGGTCTGGTCACCAAGGCCGTCAGCCCGGAGCCGCGCGCCGGCGCACCAGCCCCGCGAGTTGCCGAGTTCGGCGGCGGGATGATCAACGCGATCGGGCTCGCGAACCCCGGAGTCGCCGCAGTGCGCGCGGAGCACCTGCCGTGGCTGGCGCGCGAGCTTCCGACGGTCCGCAAGCTGGGCAATATCGTCGGGTTCGCGGTCGAGGAGTTCGCGGAGGTGATCGAACAGCTCGAACTCTCGCTCGGCGCCGAGTCGGCGGGCGCGCTCGACGGATTCGAGATCAACGTGAGCTGCCCCAACGTGAAGGCGGGCGGCATGGAGTTCGGCGCGGACCCGGAGGCGCTCGCGGAGGTCATCCGCCGCGCGAGGGCGGCGACTGCGCGGCCGTTGTTCGTGAAGCTCTCCCCGACGCTACCCGACATCGCCCGCAGCGCACAGATCGCTGTCGATGCGGGCGCCACGGGCCTCACCCTCGTGAACACCATCCCCGGACTGGTGATCGACGTCGATCGGCGGCGGCCGGCGCTCGGCTTCGGAACGGGGGGCGTGAGCGGTACGGCGTTGCTCCCCGTCGGCGTTCTCGCGACGTGGAAGGTGCGACGGGTGGTGCAGGTGCCTCTGCTCGGCATCGGTGGCGTCTCGACGGCGGAGGATGCCCTGCAGTACCTCATCGCCGGGGCGACGCTGGTCGGGGTCGGCACCGCCATGCTGCGCGATCCGCGCGCGCCCGAACGCATCGTTCACGACCTGGCCCGGTGGTGTGATCGTCACGGGGTGACGCGCATCTCCGACGTGGTCGGCACGCTCGAGGGGCTGGGGTGAGCGACTCGCCGATCGCCACCCCTGTCGGCGACATTCGCGCGATCCCGATGGTCGCGCTCGACCTGCCGTCCGCCGACGCCGCCCTGTCGCTCGCGCGCGCGCTGGGCGACCGCTGCCGCTTCTACAAGGTCGGCTGCGAGCTGTTCACGGCGACGGGCCCATCCATCGTGCACGCCCTGCGCGACGAGATCGGCGCGGAGGTGTTTCTCGACCTCAAGTTCCACGACATCCCGAACACCGTGGCGGGCGCGGTGCGCAGCGCCGCGCGGCTTGGCGCGCGGCTCACCACGGTGCACGCATCCGGTGGTACGCCGATGCTCGAGGCGGCGAGGAAAGCGGCATGGGACGCTGCTGGCGATGCGTGCGGTGTGCTGGGGGTGACCGCGCTGACTTCGCTCGATCGGACGGTGCTGGCCGCAGCCTGGGGACGAACGGACGGGCTCGACATGGAGCGCGAGGTGCTTCGCTTGGCCGGCCTTGCGGCCGATGCTGGGCTCCATGGGATCGTCTGCAGCGGCGCCGAGGTGGGCGCGGTGCGGAGCAGGTACGGCGACCGACTCGCGCCGCTCGTGCCGGGTATCAGACTGGAGGGTGGGGAGGTCCACGATCAGCAACGCGTGATGACGCCGGCCGCTGCTCAGGCCGCGGGTGCTCGCTACCTTGTTCTCGGCCGCGCCGTGACGGACGCTCAGGATCCGGCGAAGGCCATGGAACGCGCCCTCGCGGAGCTGTTCCAGGCATCCTGACACGGCCCTGGAATCCGGGCTGCCGCGGGACCGTCGAATCGACCTATGTGACGGGGTTGCGTGAACTTACCAGCCCGGTTATCCTAAGAGTCTTCGCCGGAAATTCTCACGTTTTGCATTGATGGTGTTTCTGTGAAAGTCCGCAGCAGCGTGAAGCCGATCTGTGAGCACTGCAAGGTTGTCAAGCGCAACGGCGTGACTCGCATCATCTGCAAGCGCAATCCCAAGCACAAGCAGCGTCAGGGCTGATCAGACATGGCTCGTATCTCTGGCATCGATCTCCCGCGCGACAAGAAGGTCGAGATCGGTCTGACGTACATCTACGGCATCGGCCGGGCAGCCGCGCAGGACATCATCCAGAAGGCAGGGATCGATCCGGCGCAGCGGGTTCGCGATCTCTCGGACGCCGACGTGAACAAGCTCCGTCAGGTGATCGAGAAGGAGTTCCGGGTCGAGGGAGCTCTTCGGACGGAAGTCGCGATGAACATCAAGCGACTGATGGACATCGGCTCGTACCGCGGAATTCGTCATCGTCGCGGCCTCCCCGTTCGCGGTCAGCGGACGCACACCAACGCGCGCACGAAGAAGGGCCCGCGCCGCGCGATCGCCGGAAAGAAGAAGGTAACCAAGTAACGTATGGCCACAGGGAAGAAGTCGAAGCGGGTCGTGGAGGCCGAGGGTGTGGCACACGTCAACGCTACGTTCAACAATACGACCGTCACGATCACCGATCCGAGAGGGAACACCATCTCGTGGGGATCGAGCGGCAAGGCTGGCTTCAAGGGCTCGAAGAAGAGCACGCCGTTCGCCGCGACCGTCGCGGCGGAGCAGTGTGCCCGCGAGGCATTGACGGCCGGTGTGAAGCGCGTGCACGTGCGCGTGCAGGGTCCCGGCAGCGGCCGCGAGTCGGCCATCCAGGCGCTCGCCGCCGCGGGGCTGCAGGTCAAGTCGATCAAGGACGTCACGCCGATCCCGCACAACGGCTGCCGTCCCCCGAAGCGCCGGAGAGTCTGAGCCATGGGTCGCTATACTGGAGCCAGCTGCCGGCAGTGCCGTCGCGAAGGGACGAAGCTGTTTCTGAAGGCCACGAAGTGCTTCACCGAGAAGTGCCCCGTCGAGCGTCGTCCGTACGCGCCGGGTCAGCACGGCCAGGCAACGGCGCGTCGTCGCAAGGCGTCGGAGTATTCGAAGCAGCTTCGTGAGAAGCAGAAGATCAAGCGCATCTACGGCCTCTCCGAGAAGCAGTTCAGGAACACGTTCGAGAAGGTGAGCACGCAGCCCGGCATCACGGGCCACAACCTGCTCGCCGCCCTGGAAACGCGTCTCGACAACGTGGTGTACCGCATGGGATTCGCCGGCAGCCGCAAGGCCGCGCGGCAGCTCATCCGGCATCGCCACGTCGAGGTGAACCAGAAGAACGTGGACATTCCGAGCTACCACGTGCAGCCGGGTCAGGAAGTTCGCCTGCGCGTGAAGTCGCGCGAGCAGGTGTCGGTGCTGACGGCGATGGATCAGTCGTCGCGCGGCGCGCCGCTCTCGTGGATCGCGGTCGACAAGGAGACGTTCAGCGGCCGCGTGCTCGAGAAGCCCGCGCGCACGAGCATCCCGATCGCCGCGCAGGAGCAGCTGGTCGTGGAGCTGTATTCGAAGTAAGGGCGGCCTGACGGCCGCGGTCTGTCGGTTCATCGGTCCATCGGTCCATCCGTTGATCGGAGCGACTGATGGACCGATTAACTGGAAGACTGAAGCACCGAAGCACTGAAAGACCGAAGAACCGAAGAACCGAAGAACCGAAGAACCGAAGAACCGTACGACGAAGTGCAGTAGGTCGGGGCCCCAACCCCTTTACGAGTCTGCCGCGCGTTGGGGGCGGGGCAGAGCGTTTCCGGTGCGTCCCTGCACGACTGCCGGAATGACCCGAGAATCCAAAATATCATGGCTTCCACGATCGATCTCCGTGGGTTGGTCCGTCCGCAGCTGGTCGAAGCGACCAAGCGCGAGGACAACCCGAATGTCGCCGAATTCCGTCTGCAGCCGCTCGAGCGCGGCTTCGGGCACACGCTGGGCAACGCGATGCGTCGCATGCTGCTGTCGTCACTCCGCGGCGCGGCGGTCTGGGGCGTGCGCATCGACGGCGTCGTGCACGAGCACCAGACCATCCCCGGTGTCGTCGAAGACGTGCACCAGATCATCGGCAACCTCAAGACGCTGACGCTGACGCTTGCCGACGACGTCGAGAGCGCGGTGCTGCACATTCAGAAGGATGGCGCGGGCGCGGTCACGGCCGGCGACGTGTCGTCCGTGTCGGGCGTGCGGATCGTCGATCCCTCACACCACATCCTGACGCTGCACGACGATCGCGACCTGAACCTCGAGCTCTACGTCAACAAGGGCCGCGGCTACATCGAGGCCGACCAGCATCCGCTCGATCGTGGCCTCCCGGTCGACCTCGTCCGCATCGATTCGATCTACAACCCGGTGCGCCGCGCGAACTTCTCGGTCGCCGAGACGCGCGTCGGACAGCGCACCGACTATGACCGGCTCACGCTGACGGTCGAGACGAACGGCACCATCACCCCCGAAGAGGCGGTGAGCTACGCGGCGGCGCTCGCCCAGACGCACTTCCAGTACTTCGTGGAGTTCGGCTCGCACAGCTCGGCGCCGGTGGCTGGCGGCGCGGGTGACGGCGCGGGCACCGATGGCGCGCGCATGCAGCAGCTGCTCAAGACGCCGATCGACGACCTCGAGCTGTCGGTCCGGTCGGTGAACTCGCTCAAGAACTCGAACATCCGGAGCCTGGGCGATCTGGTCCGCCAGACGGAGAGCCAGATCCTCCAGGTGAAGAATTTCGGGAAGAAGTCGCTTCAGGAGATCGCCGATCTCCTCGAGCGCGAGGGACTGAACTTTGGGATGCGGTTCGAGGAGAACGGCGAAGGCGTTCGCGTGCTCGATTGGGGCACGCCGCCGAGCCAGGCTGCCGCCGCGGCGCCCGACGACGAAGAGGAGTAACACCGATGCGTCACCGGAAGGCTGGACGTCAGCTCCGTCGCACTAGCGAGCAGAAGCTCGCGCTGATGCGCAACCTCGCGACCTCGCTCATCGAGGCCGAGTCCATCGAGACGACCGAGGCGAAGGCGAAGGAGTTGCGCCCGTTCGTCGAGAAGCTCGTCACCAAGGCACGCGCCGGCACCTTGCACGCGCGCCGGCTCGCCGGTCGCCATATCCAGAAGCGCGAAGCGGCGGACAAGCTCTTTCAGCAGATCGGGCCGCGGTTCGCCACGCGGAACGGCGGGTACACGCGCATCCTCAAGACCGGCCACCGCAAGGGTGACGGCGCCGAGATGGCGCGAATCGAGTTCTGTCAGGACTGAGACCATGGCCATTCAACGCAATCGCTGCTACCACTGCGACAAGGGCGTCACCTTCGGCAACAACGTCTCGCACGCGAACAACAAGACGCGGCGCACGTGGAAGCCGAACCTGCAGGTGGTGCGCACGCTGGTAGATGGCAAGATCACGAAGGTGAAGGTGTGCACGCGGTGCTTGAACGCGGGGAAGGTCCCGCGCGCTCCACGCGGCGTGCAGGTGGCGTGACGGCTCGCTGAGCGAGCCGTCTCGGGGGAGCTTCCTTGGGGAGCTCCCTTTTTTTGGTGAGTTGGCGAGTTGGATCGTGGGCTCGTCGGTCGGTTCGCACGTGAATTGACTGGCACTCGCGGCGAACCAGCCGCGACAGATCCCTCGACTTCGCTCGGAATGACAGCAGCGCTCGGAATGACAGGCGCGGATCCCTCGCCTTCGCTCGGGATGACACGTGCAGATCGCTCGACTGCGCTCGGGATGACGGCAGCAGTGCCGCGGGCCGCCGTCATCCCGAGCGAGCGCACCGACCGGTGTCATCCCGAGCGAGCGCAGCGAAACTGTCATCCCGAGCGAGCGCAGCGAGTCGAGGGATCTGCACCCAACGCACCCAACGCACTAACGCACGCAACTCACCCAACGCACTACCGCCCAGCCAACCGGCGATCCAACTCACCAACTCACTCCGTTCATCCTCACTCAATGCCAACGGCACTGATCACCGGAATTACCGGGCAAGACGGCTCCTACCTCGCCGAGCTGCTGCTCGCCAAAGGCTACAAGGTCGTCGGTGTCGTGCGCCGCAGCTCGACGACGCCGTACGAGCGAATCGCCCATCTGGTGGATCGCCTCGAGCTCGTATCGGCCGACCTCCTCGACCAGACGTCGCTCACCGACGCGGTGCACGACACGCAGCCGGACGAGATCTACAACCTGGCCGCGCAGAGCTTCGTCCAGACCTCGTGGAGTCAGCCCGTCCTGACCGGCGAGTTCACGGCGCTCGGCGTCACGCGCATCCTCGAGGCGATGAAGAAGGCCGCGCCGAAGGCGCGATTCTACCAGGCCAGCTCGAGCGAGATGTTCGGCAAGGTGATCGAGGTTCCGCAACGAGAAGCGACGCCGTTCTACCCCCGCAGTCCCTACGGCGTGGCCAAGGTGTACGGCCACTGGATCACGCTGAACTACCGCGAGAGCTTCGGGCTGTACGCGGTGTCGGGAATCCTGTTCAATCACGAGAGCCCGCGCCGCGGCCTGGAGTTCGTGACCCGAAAGGTCACCGACGGAGTAGCGCGCTGTAAGCTCGGAATCTCGAAGACGTTGAAGCTCGGAAATCTCGAATCCCGCCGCGATTGGGGATTCGCCGGCGACTACGTCGATGCGATGTGGCGGATGCTTCAGCAGGACGATCCCGACGATTACGTGGTCGCGACCGGCGAAACCTGGTCCGTCCGGCAGCTGTGCGAGGTCGCGTTCCAGACGGTCGATCTCGACTATCGCGACTTCGTCACCCACGACGCGCGGTTCGACCGGCCGGCTGAAGTAGACCTCCTGGTTGGCGATCCGACGAAGGCTTGCGAGCGGCTCGGCTGGGAGCCCACGGTGCGCTTCCATTCTCTCGTGCAGATGATGGTCGAGGCGGACCTCGCGCGGCACGCCGGCACGTCGTGACCCTACGCGTGCTCGTCACGGGGGCCCACGGCTTCGTCGCGCAGTGGGCGATCCGCGCCCTGCTCGAGCGTGGTTGCTCCGTGACCGCGGCGGGGATCGGCGAGCCGGCCCGGGGCGGACCGCTCGACGCCGCGCGCCGGGCGATGGTGACGTGGGCCGGTCTCGACGTGACGCGGCAGGAGGAGGTGCGCGCCGTGCTCGAGCGCGCGACCCCCGACGCCGTGCTGCATCTCGCGGCGATTAGTCACGTGCCGGACGCGATGCACAACCCCGGGGAGGCCTACGAGGTCAACTGCGTCGGCACCGTACGGCTCCTCTCGGAGGTCGCGCGCCTGCGCCAATTGGGCCCGTGCGACCCCATGGTGCTGGTGGTGGGCTCGGCGGAGCAGTATGGCCGACACGAGCCGGAAGCGATGCCGCTCGACGAGGATGCGCTGCAGCGACCGTTGACGCTCTACGCCGCCTCGAAGACGGCACAAGAGGTGGCCGCACTCCAAGCGCACCGAAGCGACGGCGTTCGCGTCGTCTGCACGCGAAGCTTCAACCATTCCGGGCCCGGGCAGCCGACGCAGTTCCTCCTGCCAGCGCTCGTGCACCGCGCCCTGGCACTCCCGCCATCCGGCGGAACCCTCGCAATCGGGAACGGCGAGACCGTGCGGGATTTCCTGCACGTCGCCGACGTGGTGGACGCCTATCTTTCGTTGATGGAGCTCGGCGTCGCGGGTGAGGCCTACAACGTGGCAAGCGGACAGGGGACGACCGTGCGCGCGCTCGGCGAGGCGGTCTTGCAGCGCGTCGGTGTCTCTGCTGAGATTTCGAGCGATCCGGCGCTGTCCCGTCCCGTCGACGTCCCGGTACTGATCGGCAACAGCAGCAAACTCCGGCGCGCCACTGGTTGGGCGCCCCGTCATACCCGCGAGGACATCATCGACGACCTGATTCATGCCGCGACGCGCTGACATTCATCGAATCCTCGTCATCGGCTCCGGCCCAATCGTCATCGGGCAGGCGGCCGAGTTCGACTATTCCGGCACGCAGGCGGCCAAGGCGCTGCGCGAGGAGGGGTTCGAGGTGATCCTGATCAACTCCAACCCGGCGACGATCATGACCGATCCGGAGATCGCGGATCGGACGTACATCGAACCGGTGACGCCGGAGTTCGTCGAGCTGATCATCGAGCGCGAAAAGCCGGATGCACTCCTGCCGACGATGGGCGGCCAGACCGCGCTCAATGTCGCCATGACGCTCTCGGAGCGGGGCGTGCTCGCCAGGCATGGCGTCGAGCTGATCGGCGCGTCGGCGCGCGCGATCGCGATTGCCGAGGACCGCAAGCAGTTCGGCGAGGCAATGGACCGGATCGGGCTCGGTGTGGCCAAGGGTGGGATCGCCAACACGTTCGACGAGGCGGTCGCGCTGCTCGAGACGACCGGCTTCCCGGCGATCGTGCGCCCGTCGTACACGCTGGGCGGCACGGGTGGCGGGATCGCGTACAATCGCGACGAGTTCGAGGACATCGTCCGACGCGGCCTCTCCGAGTCGCCCACGAGCCAGATCCTGATCGAGCGGTCGCTCATCGGCTGGAAGGAGTTCGAGCTCGAGGTGATGCGCGACCGGTACGACAACGTCGTGATCGTCTGCTCGATCGAGAACCTCGATCCGATGGGAGTGCACACGGGCGACTCGATCACCGTCGCGCCGGCAATGACGCTCACCGACCGCGAGTACCAGACGATGCGCGATGCGGCGGTTGCGATCATTCGCGAGGTCGGCGTCGACGCGGGTGGATGCAACATCCAGTTCGCCATCAACCCGCGCGACGGCGAGATGGTAGTGATCGAGATGAACCCGCGCGTATCGCGTTCGTCGGCGCTAGCGTCCAAGGCGACCGGTTACCCGATCGCGCGCGTCGGGGCGAAGCTCGCCGTCGGGTACCGCCTGGACGAGATCCCGAACGACATCACGAAGAAGACGCCGGCCTCGTTCGAGCCGGTGCTCGACTACGTCGTGGTGAAGGTGCCGCGTTTCGCGTTCGAGAAGTTTCCGGCGGCCAATCCGATCCTGACGACGCAGATGAAGAGCGTCGGCGAGGCGATGTCGATCGGCCGGACCTTCAAGGAGGCGTTCCAGAAGGCGCTACGCGCGCTCGAGACCGGGCGCCCAGGCTGGGCCGTCGGAGCGCGGCTGATCGACGACCGGCTTCCCGACGAATCGATCGAGTCGCTGCGAGGCGCGCTGCGGCAGCCGACGCCGGAGCGGATCTTCCAGGTCAAGCGCGCCCTCGAGCGCGGCATGTCGATCGACGAGGTGTACGAGCTCACGGCGATCGACCCCTGGTTCCTCGCCCAGCTCCAGGAGCTGCTCGACGCCGAGCGCGAGTTCGCCGCACTCGCCGACGTGGACGCGGCGGCGATGCGCCGCATGAAGCAGCTCGGCTTCTCGGACCGTCAGCTCGCCGACCTGCGCGACGAGACGGAGCACGACCTTCGCGCGTCGCGGTGGGCACTCGGCGTGCGGCCCGCGTACAAGATGGTCGACACCTGCGCCGGCGAGTTCCCCTCCGAAACGCCATATCTCTACGGCAGCTACGACGAGGAGAGTGAGGCGCCGCCCAGCGACCGGCAGTCGGTGGTAATCCTCGGCAGCGGCCCGAACCGGATCGGGCAGGGCGTCGAGTTCGACTACTGCTGCGTGCGGGCGGTGATGGCGCTGCGGCAGCAGGGGTACGAGACGATCATGATCAACTCGAACCCCGAGACCGTCTCGACCGACTTCGACACGTCGGACAAGCTGTATTTCGAGCCGCTGACGCTCGAGGACGTGCTGGAGATCGTCGAGCGCGAGCAGCCGCTGGGCGTGATCGTGCAGCTTGGCGGGCAGACGCCGCTGAAGCTGACGCGCGGCCTCGAGGCGGCGGGGGTGCGAATCCTCGGCACGTCGCCGGACATGATCGATGCCGCCGAGGATCGGCGCCGGTTCGAGCAGATCGCGCGCGAGGTGGGGGTGACGCAGCCACCCAGTGGTACGGCGACGAGGCTCGAGGAGGCGCTGGAGGCCGCGGAACGAATCGGCTACCCGGTGCTGGTGCGCCCGAGCTACGTGCTGGGCGGGCGTGCGATGCAGATCTGCTACGATGCGCCCTCGCTCGAGGGCTACTTCGCCACCGCGGTGCGCGCGTCGGAGGAGCGGCCGGTCCTGATCGATCGCTTCCTCGAGGACGCGTTCGAGGTGGACGTGGACGCGATCTCCGATGGCGAGCAGGTCGTGATCGGCGGGATCATGCAGCACATCGAGGACGCCGGCATCCACTCCGGCGACTCGGCGTGCGTGCTGCCGCCGTATCTGATCGGCGAGCGGGACATGCTGACCATGCGCGAGCAGACGATCGCGATGGCGAAGGCGTTCCAGGTCGTCGGATTACTGAATGTCCAGTTCGCGATCCGCGATGGCGTGGTGTACGTCCTGGAAGTGAACCCGCGCGCGAGCCGCACGATCCCGTTTGTCTCCAAGGCGATCGGCGTGCCGCTCGCCTCGTATGCGGCGCGCGTGATGTGCGGCGAGACCCTCGAGCAGATCGGGTTCACCGAAGAGGTCATGCCGCCGTTCGTCTCGGTCAAGGAAGCGGTGTTCCCGTTCAACAAGTTCGCCGGTACGGATCCCGTGCTCGGCCCCGAGATGAAGTCGACGGGGGAAGTGATGGGGATCTCCGACTCGTTCGGCAGCGCGTTCGCCAAGGCGCAACTCGCGGCGTCGAACGGGTTGCCGCTCGCGGGATCGATTCTCATCACGGTGAATGACTCGGACAAGCCGACCGTGACGCCGATCGCCCGCCGCTTCCACGAGATGGGCTTCACCCTGCTCGCCACTCGTGGCACCGCGCAGTACCTCCGCGCGCGCGGCATCCCGGTGAGCTCCGTGTTCAAGGTCCACGAAGGCCGGCCGAACTGCCTGGACATGATCGTCAACGGCGACGTCGAGCTCCTGGTGAATACCCCGCTCGGCAAGCATGCCCAGTGGGACGACTACACGCTGCGCCAGGCGGCGATCAGGCAGCGCATCGCCTACACGACGACGCTGTCCGCGGCGAGCGCCGCCTCGGACGCGATCCTCTCGCTGCGCTCCCGCCGTTCGGCGGTTCGCTCGCTCCAGGAGTGGCAGCAGGACATTCTCGACGCCGCGGCAGTCGAGGTGTGAGCGTCCATCCGGAGGCAGTCGTGCACGAGTCGGCGTACGTCGACGACGGGGCGACGATCGGCGCGGGGACAAAGGTCTGGCACTTTTGCCACGTGCTCGGCGGCGCCGTCATCGGCGAGCGCTGCTCGCTCGGCCAGAACGTCGTCGTGATGAACGGCACGCGCGTGGGAAACAACGTGAAAGTGCAGAACAACGTGTCGATCTACGAAGGGGTCGAGCTGGAAGACGACGTGTTCTGCGGTCCTTCGATGGTGTTCACCAACGTAATGAATCCCCGGAGCCACGTGTCGCGCCGAAACGAATATCGGCGCACGCTCGTGCGGCGCGGCGCGTCGATCGGCGCCAACGCCACGATCGTCGCCGGTACGACCCTCGGCGAGTACGCCTTCGTGGGGGCGGGGGCAGTCGTCGTCGACGACGTGCTCGATTACGCTCTGATGGTGGGCGTTCCCGCACGGCGCATCGGTTGGATGTGCCAGTGCGGAGAGCGGCTGCCAGACGACGGACGGGGCACGTGCGCGGCGTGCGGGTCGGCGTACGAGCCGACTGCCGCCGGCATTCGCCGTACGGGAGATCCGCGATGAGCGCGCCCGCGCCGCTCGTCAGCGGGCCAGTTCGGGTGGCCGTTGTCGGCTGCGGCAGGATCAGCCGCAATCACTTCGACGCCATCCAGCGCATCGATGAGCTGCAACTGGTGGCGGTGGCGGACAGCGATCTGTCGCGTGCGCAGAGCGTCGCCGCGGAGCAGGGCGTGCCCGCGTTCGGTTCGCTCGACGAGATGCTGTCGGCGGTGCCGAGCGATCTGGTTTCGATCTGCACGCCATCGGGGCTGCATCCGCAGCACGGCATCGCCGCGGCGCGAGCGGGGCGTCACGTGCTGACCGAGAAGCCGATGGCGATCTCGCTCGCCGCGGCGGACGACCTCGTTCAGGCGTGCGACGCCGCCGGCGTCCAGCTCTTCGTGGTGAAGCAGAACCGATTGAACCCCGCGATCCAGTTGCTGAGACGTGCGGTCGACAAGGGGCGCTTCGGTCGCATCTACTCCGCGAACACCACTGTGCGCTGGACCCGCCCGCAGGAGTACTACGACGCCGAGCCCTGGCGCGGCACGTGGGAGTTCGACGGCGGCGCCATCATGAATCAGGCGTCACACTACGTCGATCTGATGCAGTGGCTCGTCGGGCCCGTCGAGAGTGTGATGGCGAAGACCGCCACCCAGGCGCGCCGCATCGAGGCCGAAGATTCCGGCGTCGCGCTGCTCAAGTTCCGATCGGGGGCGCTCGGCGTGATCGAGGTGACCGTCCTGGCCTATCCGCGGAACCTCGAAGGGTCGATCACGATCCTCGGAGAGCGCGGCTCGGTGAAGGTTGGCGGAACAGCGGTCAATCGCGTCGAGCACTGGTTGTTCGCCGAGTACGACGACGACGACAAGCTCGTGGAGGCGGCGAGCACGAATCCGCCGAACGTCTACGGGTTCGGCCACGAGGGGTATTACCGCAACGTGCTCAAGGTGCTTCGCGGCGAGGCACGTGCCGACACTGACGGCCGCGCGGGACGCAAGTCGCTCGAGCTCATTCTCGGCATCTACGAGTCGGCCAAGACCGGCTGCGAGGTGCCGATCCCGCTCCGCACCCGACTCTGACGGCCGGCGCGCCGCGCGCCGTCCACGGAATTCACTCGAGACGCATGCCCGTACCTCTGCTCGACCTCAAAGCGCAGCACGCCACCATCCGCGACGACGTCGTCGCGGCGGTCATGGGCGTGGTCGATTCGCAGCTGTTCATTCTTGGCGAGGCCGTGGTGGCGCTCGAGAAGGCCGTAGCCGAGCTCTCACACACCCGGCACGCCGTCGGATGCGCGAGCGGGACGGACGCGCTGCTGCTCGCGCTGCGCGCGCTGGACGTCGGTCGCGGAGACGAGGTGATCACGACGCCATTCACCTTCTTCGCCACCGCAGGGACGATCCACAACGTGGGCGCCACACCGGTCTTCGTCGACATCGACCCGGAGACGTTCAACATTCTGCCCGAGGCCGTCGCGGCCGCGCGAACTGGGAAGAGCAAGGCCGTCGTCCCCGTCGATCTGTTCGGACAGATGGCGCCACTCGAGGCCGTGGCGACGGCGGTACCGGGCCTTCCGGTCATCGAGGATGCTGCACAGTCGATCGGTGCACGGCGGATGATTGACGGTGAGTGGCGCATGGCTGGCGAGAGCGCGACGATCGGGACGTTCAGCTTCTTCCCGTCGAAGAACCTTGGCGGCTACGGGGACGGCGGAATGCTCGTGACCCAGAACGACGCGCTCGCCGATCGGCTGCGCAGGCTCCGGATGCACGGGGGAGCCAAGCAGTACTTCCACGACGAAGTCGGCTACAACAGCCGCCTGGACGCGCTGCAGGCAGCGGTGCTGTCCGCCAAGCTGCCACACCTCGCCGGCTGGAGTGCCAAGCGGCGGCAGAACGCGGCCTTCTACGATGCCGCATTCGCCGATCTCGCTGACGTGCGAACCCCGGTGGTGCGCCCGGAGAACGAATCGATCTTCAACCAGTACACCATTCGCATACCGCGCCGCGACGCATTGCAGGCGTTCCTCAAGGTTCGCGGCATCGGCACGGCCATCTACTACCCGCTGCCGCTGCACCTTCAGCCCTGCTTCGGCTACCTCGGCTATCGTGAGGGCCAGTGCCCGGAGAGCGAGCGAGCCGCGGCGCAGGTGCTTTCGCTCCCGATCTTTCCGGAGCTGACCCAGGCGCAGCTCGACGAAGTCGTCACTGGAGTGCGTGCCTTCTTCGGCCGCTAGTCCATTCCAGTGGTTTGCGCGTTTCTCTTCTACGGAGCACATCGTCCTGTGACGATAGCGTTTCATGCGTCGATCTAATTTCCTGACTCTCACTCCGTGAACATCACCGTCATCGGCACTGGCTACGTTGGACTCGTGGTCGGAGCCTGCCTTGCCGAAACCGGCAACCCCGTGACCTGCGCCGATCTGGATCAGGCCAAGATCGACGGGCTGAAGCAAAACGTCCTGCCGATCTACGAGCCTGGGCTGGACGACTACGTCGAGCGCAATCAGAGCCAGGGGCGCTTGCGGTTCACCACCGACATCCCCGCGGCCATCGCGAGCGCCGACGTGGTATTCATCGCGGTCGGCACGCCGCCGGACGAGGATGGGTCGGCCGACCTGCGCCACGTCCTGGCCGTCGCCGAGCAGATCGGCACGCACATGCGTCGCGAGCTCGTGATCGTCACCAAGTCCACCGTGCCCGTCGGGACGGCGGCGAAGGTGGCGGCCGCGGTGGGTCGCCACGCGACGCTGCCGTTCCACATGTGCAGCAACCCGGAGTTCCTCAAGGAAGGCGCGGCGATCGACGACTTCATGAAACCAGACCGTGTCGTCATCGGCGTGGACAGCGATCACGCGCGCAGCGTGATGGCCGAGCTGTACGCCCCGTTCGTGCGCACCGGGAAGCCGATCATCTTCATGGACATCCCGTCGGCCGAGATGACGAAGTACGCCGCCAATGCCATGCTGGCGACGCGCATCTCCTTCATGAACGAGATCGCCAACCTGTGCGAACGGGTAGGCGCCGACGTCGACAACGTGCGGAAGGGCATTGGCTCCGACGGGCGCATCGGTCCGGCGTTCCTCTTCCCTGGTCCCGGCTACGGCGGCTCGTGCTTCCCGAAGGACGTGAAGGCGCTGGTGCGCATCGCCATTGAGTGCGGGGTGCCGCTTCGCGTGCTGACGTCGGTGGAAGACGCGAACGAAGCGCAGAAGCATCGGTTGTTCGCCAAGCTGCGCGAGCTGATCGGAGAGCTCATCGGTCGGCGGATCGCCATCTGGGGCCTCGCGTTCAAGCCGAACACCGACGACATGCGCGAAGCTGCCTCTCTGGTGCTCATCGAGGAGTTGCTCGAGGCCGGGGCGCGAGTTACGGCGCACGATCCCGTGGCGATGCACGAGACGCGGCGTCGAATCGGCGACCGCATCGAGTACTCCGACTCGAGCTACGCGGCACTCGAGGGTGCCGACGCGCTGGTGATCGTCACCGACTGGAACGAGTACCGGCATCCCGACTTCGCCCGGATCAAGGAGGCGCTCAAGTCGCCGGTCGTCGTCGACGGCCGCAACCTGTATGACACACGCAAGATGAAGAGCCTGGGCTTCACCTACGCCTCGATCGGTCGGGGGGGCAGGTCGTGAGGGTACTGATCACCGGTGCCGCAGGGTTCCTCGGGTCGCATCTCTGCGATCGCTTTCTCGACGAAGGGCACGACGTGGTCGGCCTCGACAACTTCATCACGGGGCACCCGGACAATCTGGCGCACCTGATGGGGAGCGATCGCTTTCGCTTCGTGCGTCACGACATCTCGACCTACACCTACATCGACGGACCGCTGGACGGCGTGCTGCACTTCGCCTCGCCGGCCAGCCCGATCGACTATCTCGAGCTCCCGATCGAGACGCTCAAGGTCGGCTCGCTCGGCACCCACAACGCGCTCGGCCTGGCGAAGGCGAAGGGCGCTCGCTTCTTCATCGCCTCGACGTCCGAAGTGTACGGCGATCCGCTCGTGCATCCTCAGAAGGAAGACTACTGGGGCAACGTAAACCCGGTGGGGCCGCGCAGTGTCTATGACGAGGCGAAGCGCTTTTCGGAGGCCATCACGATGGCCTACCACACCTTTCACGGGCTCGACACGCGCATCGTTCGGATCTTCAACACGTACGGGCCCCGGATGCGACCACGGGACGGGCGCGTCGTGTCGAACTTCATCGTCCAGGCGCTGAACAACGAGCCGCTGACCGTCTACGGGGACGGGTCTCAGACCCGCAGCTTCTGCTACGCCACGGACGAGGTGGACGGCATCTACAAGCTCTTCATGAACGGAGACAGCAACCCGACCAACATCGGCAACCCCGACGAGTACACGGTGAAGCAGCTGGCCGAGCTCGTGGTCGAGCTGACCGGGACCAAGGCGCCCATCATCTACGAGCCCCTCCCGAAGGACGACCCCAAGGTGCGGAAGCCCGACATCTCCCGCGCGCGCGCGATGCTGGGCTGGGAGCCCAAGGTGCACGTGCGGGACGGGCTGGCCAGAACGATCGAGTACTTCCAGCAGCATCTCGGATCGCAGATGCTGGCCCCCCGCGCGCCACGCAGGCGTCCGGCGCACGCGGCGACCGGATGAGCGACGAGCACGCCCGCGACCGCCAGTCACACCCCGACGGTGGGCTGGCAGGGTCGAGCGGTGTATCTTTCACCGCTTCCTGCCGAACCGATCGGACTCTCGCGGGTACCTGCTTTACTATGTTCTGTTCTCCTCGGATGCTGTTCGCCGTGATGCTGCTCTCGCTCGCGGCCTGCCATCCGGACTGGAAGGTCGGCAGCTTCACCACCAACGAGGCGCTCTATCAGGCTGGGTTGGCGGAGTTCCAGCGCGGCCGGTGGGACAACGCCGTCACCGCGTTCGAGAAGCTCACGGCCGATCTGCCGGCGCGCGACACGTTGTTGCCGCGCTCGCACTGGTATCTCGCGCGAGCCCATCAGGAGCGCCGCGAGTGGGTGCTCGCGGGGACCAGCTTCACGCGCCTGGTCGAGAGCTTCCCGGACGATACGCTAGCGGACGACGCGGCACTCGAGGCCGCCCGGTCGTACCGCAAGCTGTGGCGCCGCCCGCAGCTGGATCCGACTTACGGTGAGAGCGCCGACGCGGCGTACTCGTCGCTGTTCGGCCTGTTCCCCAATTCGCCGCTCATCCCGCCGGCGAAGCAGGAGTACGCCGAGTTGCAGGAGATGTTCGCGCAGAAGAACTATCTGTCGGGGATGTACTATCTCCGCCGGAAGGCGCACGACTCGGCCATCCTGTATTTCAAGGACGTCGTCGCGAAGTATCCCGAGGCGCCCACGGCGCGGCTCGCGCAGCTCCGACTCGTGGATGCCTACAAGGCGATCCGTTACCGGGACGACGCCGCCGATCAGTGCGCGGAGCTGAGACGAGCCTTCCCGAATGATGCCGAGGTGGCCCAGGCCTGCACAGGCGTCGCCGCGCCGGCTCCGTCGACGGCTACTGATTCGACGAAGGCGACCCCACCGGCGACGGGCCCTCCCACCGGCTGAGGCGTGCGCCTCGGCATCTACGGCGGGAGCTTCGACCCGCCACACCTCGGCCACCTGCTTCCCGTGATCGACGCGGTGGAGCAGCTCGGGCTGGACGGCGTGCGGTACGTGCCCGCCGCGATCCAGCCGCTGAAGGTGGGACGAGCCTCGGCCAGCCCGGCCGACCGGCTCGCGATGACCGAGCGCCTCGTGCAGGGCATCCCAGGGTTCTCGGTCGATCCCGCAGAAATCGACCGGCCCGGGTTATCTTACACGGTTGACACTCTGGCAGCGGTGGCGGCGGAAGTCCCCGGAGCAGAGCTCTTTCTGCTCCTCGGTGCCGATGCCTACGCGCTCATCGATCAGTGGCGCGCGCCTGAACGGGTTCGTGCGCTGGCGAGGATCGTGGTGATGGTGCGGGGCGACGAGACGATGTCGCCGCGCGAGCTTCCAGGGGTG
>DATFOL010000213.1:0-3496 GCA_035265545.1 Gemmatimonadaceae bacterium
AAAGATCGATCCGAGCGCCGAGCGGCGGCTCCGTCTCGCGCAGGCGCGCGCCGAGGAGTCGATCATCCGGGCGCACGTCGACAACACGCTGATGTTCGTCGACACGCTGGCCGAGGACATGACCTTCGACCGCGCGATCGACTCGTACATCCGCCAGATGGCGATCCCCGAGCCCCTCGCGAGCACCGTGGCCACCCGGACGCTCGTCGTTCTCGGCCAGGACTTGGTGCCCTATCGCCGGCGCTCGCGCGAGGATGGGATGACGACCCCCGACGAGTCGCGCCCGGCGCTCCGGTTGGGCGACGCGGCCGACGCACGGCGGGGGGTCAAGCGGGCCTAGCGGCCCGGAGCCGGCGAGCGACTCTCCGGATCAGGCCGGGCGAGGGGACCGATCGCTAACGGCGCAGGCGCGCCTCGGCCCACTCCACCTCCCTCGCGATTCCCGCCACGATCCCCTCCCGGCGGAACTCCTCGGGGAGCACGTCCCAGGTGTACGTCTCCACCTCGAAGTGCCGGCTGACGTCCCGATCGCGGATCAGAGTCAGCAGCTCCGCGACGTATCCCTGAGTGCCTTCGAACGCGCCATAGCGTTCGCGAAACACCGGCACGTGGAAGTGAACGCGCCACTCCCGATCGCCCGAGGAGGCTGTCTGGCGCGCGTCGGCGAGCGCCTGCGGCAGGTCGAGATGACGGACGAGCGTTCCGTCGGCGCGTCGCTCGACGACCTGATGCAGGTAGACGTCGTCCGCGAAGGCGCCGAGTGCGTCGAGGGCGCTGTCGTCGCCCTCGCGAAGCTCCACCCGTAATCCCGCCGTGATCTGCACCTTCGGCACGCGAATCCCCGCGGCGGCGAGGGCATCGAGCACGAGCGCGGGCTCCTCGAACTCCACCGCCAGATGGCAGGCGTCGAGGCAGACGCCGAGGTGGTCGCGGATCGCCATTTCGGCGTCGGCTCGTGAGAGCCGTGTCGACGTCGACACCCGAGCGATCGCTTCGGCTGAGAGCAGGTGGCGCTCGAAGAAGGTCACCGTCTCGGCGATCGTCTCGAGGAAGCAGCAGGGCTCGGGCTCGAGCGCGAGTGCGACGCGACGCCCGGTCGTCCCGCGGAGCTTCACCAGGTGCGCGACGTGCGCGAGCATCGCCTCCGCCATCCGCGCCTGATCGCCGTCGCCATGGACCCGTGGTGCGAACGCGCCGGGCACCGTGCTGATCGACCCCTCGATGCCGTCCGGGAGGAGTGCGGCGAGGATGTCGGCCAGGCGATCGGTATAGTCCAGCCGCTCCGGATCGAGCCAGTCGGGGAGGTAGACCTGCTCCTTCACCGGTCGGCCGTGGAAGGGGCCGTACGGGAAGCCGTTGATCGTGAACACGTAGAGGTCGTGCGCTTCCAGGAACGCGCGCAGCTCGGCGATCGTCGCGGGCTCGGAGAGCGCGCGCGCGGATTCTCCCGAAAGGCGCAACCCGACGCCGAATGGACGACTCGCCGCCACGCGCTGGCGCACCGGGACCAGGTACCGCTCGAGGTTGTCGCGTACCTCCGGCCAGCTCTCGCCCGGGTGGATGTTGGTGCAGTAGCTGAGGTGGACCGAGGGCAGTTGCGCGGGCATGGCGAGCGTGGAGGGCGGCGAGACTGGCGCCACCGGACGGAAGGCGCGCGATGCGACGCAATCTGCTCGGCGCATCTGCGCGTGTCAGGCCGCCCGCCGAGCAACGACGCCACAGCAGAGCTGATCGACCGGTCGGTCCGTACACTAGATTTGACGCTGGCGCCGGCCGCACCACGGCCCGCCACGAACCGCCATCACTTTTCAGGAGGGCTCTCGTGCAGCCCGGAGCGATCCCCTCGCCGAAGACGGGCCGCGAGCTCGTCGACGAATACTTCATCGAGAACCGGACCCGTCTGCTGGAGATCGCGGCGTTCCTGGACCGGCTCGATCGCACCGACCCGTCGCTGGTGGACCGCGACTTCCGCGTCCGCGCCTTCCGCGAGGCACTGCGTCTCCTGGACGCAGACCGATCGGGCAGCGGCGAGCCGCAGACTCGCGTCGAGCGGATCCAGCATCTGCTGAGCGATCCCACGACCGAGCCGCTCGAAAAGCTCGACATGAAGAGCGCTCGCGGCGCCTACGACCGCTGGCAGCTGGGGGTGGCGTGATGCGCTACGTCGATCTTCACGCGCACATGGTCTCGCGCACCACCGACGACTACGTGCAGATGGCGCTCACCGGCTGCGTGGCCGTCACCGAGCCGGCGTTCTGGGCGGGATGGGACCGCAGCTCCGCCGACGGCTTCGAGGACTACTTCCGGCACCTCACCGACTTCGAGCCGAAGCGCGCCGCGCAGTACGGCATTCGCCACTTCGCCTGGCTTTGCCTCAATCCAAAGGAGGGCGAGGACCGGCAGCTCGCGCGCGAGGTGCTCAGCAGAATCCCCCGATATCTGCAGTCACCGACGGTGCTCGGCATCGGCGAGATCGGATTGAATCGCGTCACCCGGAACGAGATCGCGACCTTCCGCGATCACGTGGACCTCGCGCTCGACCACGACCAGCTGATCCACATCCACACCCCGCACCTCGAGGACAAGTACAAGGGGACGCGGACGATCGTCGACATCCTCACCGAGTACGACCGCATCGATCCGTCGCGCGTGATGATCGACCATGCGGAGGAGCACACCCTTCCGATCATCCTCGAGAACGGGTTCTGGACCGGGCTCACGCTCTACCCGCAGACGAAGGTGAGCCCGGAGCGCGCGATCGACATGTTCGAGCGTTGGGGCACCGAGCGCATCTGCGTTGCCTCGGCGTGCGACTGGGGGCCGAGCCTTCCCGACGCGGTGCCGCACTTCGCGCTGGCGATGAGGCGGCGTGGACACGCCGCCGACGTGATCGACAGGATCGTGTATCACAACCCGATCGCCTTCCTCGGTCAGTCGCCGAAGTTCTCCGTCGAGCCCGCGCCGCGTGACGCCGCGTCTGCGGCCGCAGTTCCGAGAGCGGAGGCGGACGCCAAGTCGTCGGCGGGGGTCGCGGCGTGAGGCGCACCGTCGCCCTGCTCGTCGTCGGTCTGACGAGCGATCTGATCGGCGACGACACGCCCCACCTTCGCGCCTTCGCGGCACGCGGCGGACTGCGACCGCTGCGCACGGTGCTCCCCGCGGTCACCTGCTCGGTGCACGCGACGTTCACGACCGGATTGCTGCCGCGCGATCACGGCGCTGTCGCCAACGGCTGGCTGTTCCGCGACACCTCGGAGGTGCGCCTCTGGCAGCAGTCGAACCACCTCGTCGCCGGCGAGAAGATCTGGGACGCGGCGCGGCGCACCGACCCGAGCTTCACCTGCGCGCAGCTGTTCTGGTGGTACAACATGTACAGCGGCGCGGACTACACGGTCACGCCGCGGCCGATGTATCCCGCCGACGGGCGCAAGATCCCGGACGTCTACACCCAGCCGATGCCGCTGCGCGACGAGCTGAACGCGAAGCTCGGCGTCTT
>DATFOL010000214.1:0-7752 GCA_035265545.1 Gemmatimonadaceae bacterium
CGAGCCGGGCGAGATGGAGCGCCGTACGGGCGGCACGTGGGACCAGAGTCTGCACCCGGACGACATGCCCGCGGTGCAGCGCGCAATCGACGAGCACGTCGCTGGTAATACCTCCGCGTACGAGGCCGAGTATCGCTGCCGCACCAAGCAGGGCGGCTGGAAGTGGATCCTCGGGCGCGGGAAAGTCGTCGAGCGTCACGCCGACGGGTCGCCGAGCCGCATGACCGGCATCCACATCGACATCACGGAGCGGAAGCAGGCCGAGGCGACGAGGGCGCGTCTCACTGCCATCCTCGACGCGACGCCGGACCTCGTCGCGATCTCCAACGCCGACTTCACGACGCTGTACATGAACCCCGCGGGGCGTCGGCTGCTGGGCATCGGCGAGGACGAGGCGGTGACGGGGCGCTGGATCGGAGACACGTATCCCGAGCGCGTCCGCAAGATGGTCTTCGAGGATGCAATCCCTACGGCGATTCGTGATGGCTTCTGGCGTGGCGAGAGCGCGTTCACCGGCGCCGATGGTCGCGAGCACCCGGCGACGCAGGTCGTGCTCGCGCACCGCGATCGCTCAGGCAGCATCGAGTACTTCTCGACCGTCATCCGCGACGACACGGAGCGCCGCCGCGCCGCCGAAGCAGTGCGCGAGAGCGAGGAGCGTCATCGCCTGCTGTTCGAGGAGAATCCGATTCCGCTCCTCGTCATCGACGCCGAGACGTTGATGTTTCTGGCGGTGAACGCCGCGGCGGTGCGTCAGTACGGGTACTCGCGCGAGGAGTTCACGCGGATGTCCATCACGGACATCCGGCCCGCGGAGGACGCCCACGTCGCGCTCGGTCGCGCGGCCGCGCCGCCGGAGGTTCGTGCGCAGCGCTCGGGTCCATACCGGCATCATCGGAAGGATGGGTCCACGGTGATGGTCGAGATCGTGTCGCGCGATTTCGTCTTCGCGGATCGTCATGCGCGTCTTGTGCTCGCCATCGACGTTACCGAGCAGCGCCACCTCGAGGATCAGCTCCGCCAGTCGCAGAAGATCGAGGCCGTCGGCCAGCTCGCGGGCGGCATCGCGCACGACTTCAACAACCTGCTGACGGTCATCAAGGGCAACGTGGAGCTCGCGCTCCATCAGTTGCCGAATGGCGTCCCGCTGCGCAACGATCTCGAGCAGGTCGCCCACGCAGCATCGCGCGCGGCGCTGCTCACTCGGCAGCTGCTGGCGTTCAGTCGCAAGCAGGTCCTGACACCGGCCGTGCTCGACCTGAACGAAGTGGTCGCCGACGCGGAGCGGATGCTGAGGCGCGTGATCGGCGAGGACATCACGTTCATCACGCAGCTCGCGCCGGCCGTCGCGCGCGTGACGGCCGATCGCGGTCAGATCGAGCAGGTGCTCGTCAACCTGGTCGTGAACGCGCGCGACGCGATGCCGACGGGCGGCGTGCTCGCGGTTGGCACCGCGGACGTGTGTCTGTCGCCCGCGAACGCCGCGAAGCGCGGCATTCCTCCGGGCGCCTATGTCACCATCTGCGTTCGCGACACGGGCGTCGGCATGGATGAAGCGACGCGGACGCGCATCTTCGAGCCGTTCTTCACGACCAAGCCGGTGGGACGCGGTACGGGGCTCGGCCTCGCGACGGTGCACGGCGTCGTACATCAATCGGGCGGGTTCGTGGCGGTGGACAGCGAGCCCGGAGTCGGCTCGACGTTCACGGTGTTCCTGCCGCGCACCGCGCTGATGGAACCGTCCGGCGTCCTGCCCGCGCCGGGCGGAATCGAGCGCGGCTCGGAAACGATTCTGCTCGTCGAGGACGAAGACGAGGTACGCGCCGTCGCTCGGCGCGTGCTGGTCGAGGCTGGGTACACCGTGCTCGAGGCCGCGAACGCGGCCGATGCCGTCGAGGTTTTCGATCGCTCGCCCCGGAGCATCGCAATGCTCGTTTCGGACGTCGTCATGCCCGGACTCAACGGGCACGAGCTGAGTCAGATGCTCAGGTTGCGGGCGCCCCGGCTCCGCACGTTGTTCGTGTCGGGGTACAGCTTCGACGCCCGCGGCGACGGCAACGAATCGTTGGACTTCGACGATGAGGGCTTCCTGCCCAAGCCCTACGACCCGGCGGAACTCGCGCGCCGCGTGCGATCGCTCCTCGATGCGGCTCCGGCGTCAGGCAGCTAAGTCACTACGGCACAAATCGTTAGACGCGACAAATATTTGCGCCGGCGGGCTGGGCCGTGTACGTTCGCGGCATCCCAACCCGGACCGCGGATGGCCACCACAGTTTCTCGTCGCAACGACGCGGCGTCTAACGCTCCTGCCGCTGGCGTGGAAGGTGACATCGCGCTCCTCCTGGAGCGTGTCTGCGCGCGCCTGCCGCACGACTATACGCGCCAGCTCGTGCGCGACGTCGTGCGGCTGAAGCTCGCGATGGGCTTCGAGGGCGATGTCCGCGACTACCTCAAGCGGCGGAGCGGCGAGTACCCTGCGGTGCCGCGGTAAGCGCCGCTTACTCCGCCCTGAGCGCCGTCGCGGGATCGGCCCGGCTCGCGAACGTCGCGGGCACCCACGTCGCCAGCACGGCGGTGAGCACGAGGACGACCGACACCGCGATGAACGTGAGCGGGTCTTTCGACGCGACGCCGTAGAGCAGCGCCTGCAGCAGCCGCGTGGCGAGCAGGGCGCCGCCCGTGCCGATCACCAGGCCGACAAGCACGAGCCGAAGGCCGTTCCTGACGACGAGCCAGCGCACGTCGTTCGCCTGGGCACCTAACGCGATCCGGATCCCCATCTCGCGAACACGGCGCCGTGCCATTTGCGCCATGACCCCGTAGACGCCCACGACCGCCAGTGCCAGACCGACGCTCGCGAACAGCAGCAGCAACGTCGTGAGGAAACGCTCCCGGGCGAGCGACTGGCTACGGACGTCGTTCATGGTCCGCATGGACTCGAGCGCGAGCGAGCGGTCGAGCTCCGCGACCGTCCGGCGCACCGCCGGACCTAACGACGCCGGGTCGCCGGCGGTTCTGAGCAACAGGAACATCCCGCTCGTCGTCGACTGCGCCAGCGGCTCGAACACCTCGATCTGCGGCTCGAGGCTGAGCTTCGTCTGATGCTGACTCTTCACGACGCCCACGATCGTGTTCCACGTCGACGTCGAGTCGGGATCCTTGTCGAAGGCGATCCGCTTGCCGACGGGATCCTGCCCCGGGAAGTGCTTCCGCGCAAACGCCTCGTTGATGACCACGACCGGTGGGCCGTCGGCTCGATCCTCCGGCGTGATGGCGCGGCCTGCGAGCACCGGCGTTTTCATCACTTTGAAGTAGTCGGGCGTCACGCGGCGATGCGCGACCTCGCTCGCGTATGTGCCCGCTGGCCAGCCCTCGACGACAAAGTCGCTCGTGTAGCCGGAGTACTCGAGCGCCAGTGGTGACGCGCTGCCGACGCTCTGCACCCCGGGAATGCCGCGAAGCCGCTCTTCGAGCCCGGTAAAGAACGCCAGCACCTTCGCGTCCGTGTCGTAACGCCCTTCCGGCAACGCCAGCTTCGCCGCGAGCACGCCGTTCGGGTCGAAGCCGGGGTCGACGTTCTGCAACCGCATCAAGCTGCGCACGAGCAGTCCGGCGCCGATGCTGAGCATCAGCGCCAACGCCACCTCGCCGATGACGAGGCGCTCGCCCCAGCGTCGGATCCGACGGCTCTGGCTTCCGCCGCGGCCACCTTCCTTCAGCGCATCCAGCGGCAGCCGGCGGCTCGACCACAGCGCTGGCGCGATGCCGAACAGCAGGCCGCTCATGGTGGTGATCGCGAGCACGTAGAGCAGCACGATCCAGTCGAAGTCGAAGTGCGACACGCGGAGCATCCCGGCGGGCTGCATGGCCTGCAGGGCACGCGTCCCCCACCAGCCTAACGCGACGCCGGCGGCGCCGCCGAGGAGGGACATGACGACGCTCTCCGTGAGCGCCTGTCTGATGAGCCGGCCACGACCGGCGCCGAGCGCGAGTCGCAGCGCGGCTTCGCGCTCACGCCCCGCGGCCTTGACGAGCATCAGGTTCCCGACGTTCGCGCAGGCGATGAGCAGCAGCAGCCCGACCGCGCCGAGCAGCACGAGCAGCGGCAGTCGCGTGTCGCCGACGAGGAACTCGTGGAGCGGCGTCATGCCGGCACCCATCGCCTTGTTCGTCTGCGGATAGTCGTTCTGCAACCGCTTCGCCACGGCCTGGAGTTGGGCGTCGGCGGTTGCCGGGGCGACGCCCGGCTTCACGCGCGCGATCACGTTGAGCCAGTGCGCGCGCCGGAACGACACGGCCTGGCGGCGCGTCGGGTTCCATGCCCACGGCTGCCAGAGATCCACCTGCTCGTTCGGAAACGCGAAGCCGGCGGGCATCACACCCACCACCTGCACCGGACTGCCGTCGAGCTGAATGGTCCGCCCGATCACGCGCGGGTCGCTGCCAAACCGGTCGCGCCACAGCCGGTGGGACAACACCGCGACGCGCTCGCCCGTCTGCCACGTCTCGGCGTCCGTGAACGTCCGGCCTAACGCCGCTCGGGCGCCGAGGACGGAGAAGAAGTTCCCGGTGCCCAAGGCCGGCTTCACGATCGTCGGCTCGCCGCCGTCGAGGAGCGTCGAGGCGCCGAATGCCTCCGAGTACCCCATGACGTCGGCGAATGACGCCACCTGCTCCTTCCAGTCGAACATGTTCGCGGGGGCCGCGACCTGCTTGTGCCAGCCCTTCTCGGGGTTCTCTTCCCAGATCATGTACAGCTGATCGGGGTTCGGGAACGGCAGCGGCCGCAGGATCACGGCGTTGACGGCGGAGAAGATGGCGGTGTTCGCCCCGACGCCGAGCGCGAGCGTGAGAATCGCCGCGGCCGCGAGCGCCGGCGTGCGCCGCATCGTGCGCAGCGTGTAGCGCGTGTCGGCCACGAGCTCCTCGAGCGGGCGCGCCGCGTACACGTCATGGTGCGCTTCCCGGGCTTGCGTCAGCCCGCCAAACTGCACGAGCGCCTCGCGTCGCGCGGCCTCTCGACTCATGCCGAGACGCACGTTCTTCTCGGTTTCCTGCTCGAGATGGAACTGGATCTCGTCGTCCAGCGCCTGCTGTGTCGAGCGCTGCGAGAACATCGCGCGCACGCGAGCGGTAATCCCCTTGATGGCACTCATCGGTCGCTCCGTGCCGCGAGCCGGAGCACCGTGGCGCCCGACGGCCCGCGACGAACCTCGGGTCGTTAGGTGGTCTGCAGGATGAACTCGACGGCCTCGACGTACCGGCGCCAGCTGGCGGACTCGGTTCCCACCGCGCGCCGACCGGCGGCCGTCAGCCGATAGTACTTCGCGCGCCGGTTGTTCTCCGTCGTACGCCACTCGCTGTCGATCCACCCCTTCTGCTCCAGCCGCTGAAAGGCTGGGTAGAGCGACCCCTGATTTGCGTCCAGCACGCCGCGCGAGAGCTGCTGGATGCGCTGCCCGATGCCCCAGCCGTGCATCGGCTCGAGCGTCAGCGTCTTGAGGATCAGAAGGTCGAGCGTCCCACGAAGGACGTCACTGGACGGTGGCTGCATGAGCAGGCGGGGTGGAAGACGCGAGTCTCTTGTCGAGTTCCGAGAGAAGAGTGGGGACACTCCTGTCGGAAGTCAAGAGAAGCACGCGTCGCACCCCTGTCAGGTGCTCCACGAACCACCGGCCGCGCGGCGACGCAAGATCGTCATAGCGAACGCGCCGGCTTCCCGCGCTGGCGTGGATGATGCGCCCGTCGCCGACGTACATGGCGACGTGGCCCGCCTTGCCGCGCGACGTCCGGAAGAACAACAGGTCGCCGATGCGCAACGAGTCCAGCCCGACGACTATGGAATCGCCGACGAGCGCCTGCTCGCGCGCGGTCCGCGGCAGCTTGACCCCGTGCTTCGCGAGCACGTAGCGCACGAATCCCGAGCAGTCGAACGCGTTAGGCTTCGTGCCGCCCATGCGATAGCGGGTGCCGAGGTAGCGCTTCGCGGTCTGCAGCACACGGCGCTCGACGGCGACCGCGGAGCTCGCGCGCTCCTCCGCGGAAGACGTCGCGACCAGGCGAGCACTATCTGTCCGAGTGCCCGCGATTGTCGCGATCAAATTGACCGAAATGACTGACGCAACAGACAACATGGGATCGCCTCCGTTGTTGGCGGTCCCTCGTAAGGCACCCCTCGCACCGGGCCATGGAGTCGGTTGGCACGGCGGATTCCGGTCGAACCCCGCCCGATCGATCTAACCGACGGGTGCGTGCCACACGCAGCGTGGCGAGTGTGCGCCGCGTCTCATCGCCGCAAGTGTTCCGATGCTGTGCGGTGTCGCAGGCTGCGACACTTCGGGTCAGCCGAGCGACCTGGATGTCACATCCCGAGCGTCAATTGTCATCCCGAGCGTCAGTGAGGGGTGACAGGGGGCCGCTCGGGGTGACACGAGATCAGTGCAAGGGGAATCGCTGCAGATACTGCAGGTCGTCCGCGTCCTTCCGTACGACATAGATCGACTTCGCACCGAAGCCGACGATCCGGCCACCGTTAGGCACCACGATCTTCGCAGCGACCACCCCGACGCGATCGACCACGTCGTAGTGCGTACGGACGTCCTCCGCCGACACGTGGCGCTGCACCCAGAGTCGGCCGTCCGTGCCTGCCAGAACGCTCGCGGACGGAAACGGCGGCTTGAGCTCCGGCCAGTCGAGCTCCAATGGCTTGTTAGGCTGAGCGCTCCCTGGCGCGCCGCCTCGCGCCGTCCCGCCGCCAGCCGGCAGCTGCTTGTCCCGCTCCGTCACGCGCACCGGGGTGTACGGAATCGACCGGCCCGCGACGCGGCGACCGTCAGGCAGCACCCAGTCCACCCGGTAATCGGGCGATCTGGCGATGGCGACCGCGCCGTCGGCGAATGCCTGCCACCCGTCCTGCGCGGGGAACGGCGGTATCCGGACCTCCACGGCAGTGATCTGCCCGCCCTTCGCGGTGGTCGAGATCCGCCTCGGCGCGAGATGCACGTAGCCGAGCGCTTCGTCGTTCGCGGAGCCTCGGGCGGCGCGCACGAGCGCGAGCGAATCCGGCGACTTGATCTCGCCGCCCGTCGTGGGCGGCGGGCCGAAGTTGGTCGCACCCTGGAAGTAGCCGCGTCCTTTCGCATCGATCCCGCGGGGTAGCCGCGTGCCAGGTCGCCCGTTGGGGAGTGGCCATGCGTCCGTGAGCACCGCGACCGGCTCCGCATCGGGGCCGATGACGAGCAACCGGCTGTTGCCGGCGTCGGCGAGGAGGGTCGTGTCGCCCGCCGCCGGCAGGAGGAGCCCAGGCGTCCGATACTCAGCCGGTCCGCTCCCGGGTCGACTGATCTGCGTCGACGTTCCGGCCTTGAGATCCACGGTATAGACCGCGCGATCGCCGTTGTCGACGACGATGACGCGCCCATCGCTCAGTTCGCGCACGCTCCCGACGTTCGTGAACGGCTCGGCGAGCTCGACCTCCGGTTTGTCGAGCACCCGCGGCGCCTGAGCGCCGCGCAGCGAGATGAGAGCGGGGGTGGCGACCAGCGCCAGCCATGGAATGCCGCGGATGGACAGCGAAGAGACCATCGGTGACGTCGCGTTAGGTGGATATCTACTAGATTTCTAGTAGATGATAGAACGCGTGCGCTCCCCCGTCAACCCTGCGCCCATCACCGGTATCGCACAACGATGCGAGCGGTTGGTGGATGCGTCGGCCACGCGATGCTAGGGTGCCTCATTCCGAGCGGAGGGAGG
>DATFOL010000215.1:0-5166 GCA_035265545.1 Gemmatimonadaceae bacterium
CCTTCTTCCAGACGTACACGAAGCCCACGAGGAGGATCGCGATGAACACCAGCATCTCCCACAGCCCGAACAGCGAGACGTTGCCGGCCGGACAGGCGCCGGCCACGAGGTCCACGCCGCAGGAGAGCTGCCGGAAATGGGCGCCCCACGGGATCATGAACACCGTCTCGATGTCGAAGATGATGAACAGCACGGCGACCATGTAGAACTTCACGGAGAAGCGCTCACGCGCGTCGCCGAGCACCGGCATGCCCGACTCGTAGGCGGTCTGCTTCTCCGCGGTCGGCCGCGGACGGAGAGTCAGGTGAGAGATCAGGAGGATCAGCGCCGCGTTGGCGACGACGAATCCCAGAAGCAGCAGGACCGGCAGGTACGTGCGTTCCATGAGTCTCCGCACTTCGTGAAAACTTTCACTAAGTCGCAGCGCATGAAGTTACCCAGCGCGGCGAAGCAGTGTCAACGGCGCCCTGAACTACTGTTGTGAGTGATCGGTGATCGGTTTTCGGCGGACCTCGGGATGCAGTTGGCAGCCCGAGGCAGGCCGATCACCGACAACTGAAAACCGAAAACCTGCATCGCTCTTCGCGTGGCAAAAGCCGCGCGCCGCCGATACCTTTCGCGCCGCTCCGGCGCGACTGCCGCGTCCTTGCACAACCCCCTCCCAAGCCGAGCCCGCATGACGATCATGTCCGACCGCTGGATTACCCGGATGGCTACCGAGCACGGCATGATCGAGCCCTTCGAGGGCCGACAGGTGCGTGAAGGGGTGATCTCATACGGGGTCAGCAGCTATGGCTACGACATGCGCGTCGCCCGGGAGTTCCGGATCTTCACCAACGTCCTGAACTCGATCGTCGATCCCAAGAACTTCGAGAGCAGCTGCTTCGTCGAGTTCGACGGCGACGTCTGCATCGTGCCGCCGAACAGCTTCGCCCTCGCGCGTTCCGTGGAGTACTTCCGCATCCCGCGCAACGTTCTGACGGTCACGGTCGGCAAGTCGACCTATGCTCGCTGCGGGATCATCACGAACGTCACGCCGTTCGAGCCCGAGTGGGAGGGATACGTCACCCTCGAGATCTCCAACACCACTCCGCTTCCCGCGAAGATCTACGCCAACGAGGGCATCGCGCAGGTGCTGTTCTTCGAGGGGCGCGAGGAACCGGAAGTCTCGTATCGGGACAAGAAGGGGAAGTACCAGGGGCAGCACGGAGTGACGCTGCCGCGACTCTGAACGCCGTCAGCGGCCGAAGCCGAGCAGATAGACCAGCGCGGCGCCGATGAACAGGAAGGCCAGCACTACCCACGTGGCGGCCTGACCGGAGCCCGCCGACACGCGGGCGGCCGGGCCGCCGTCGGTCTTTCGAGATTCCGGCTCAGTGCCCTTCCCCGTCACGTAGCTCGTCTTCTCGACCGCGTCGGCGCCGCCCAGGGCGGTTTCCGGATTCTTGTACCGGTCCTGAGGAAAGCTGCCACCGTCTGTGGGCTGGTCCGCCATCGCGCACTCCGTTCGAGACGCTCATTCCGGTGCAGCAAGCGCGCCAGCGCGGGTGGGTCAGCCCTCCCCGCCCCCGCCGACTCGTTCGGCTGGCGCCGTCACGGCGGCGCGCAGGAAGTCCCGATTCATCCGCGAGATCGTATCGATGCTGATCTCCTTCGGGCACGCCTCCTGGCACTCGCCGTACAAGGTGCAGTGCCCGAAACTCTCCAGATCCATCTGCGCGACCATCTTCAGCGCGCGGCGATAGCGCTCCGGCTGCCCCTGCGGCAGCAGCCCGAGGTGGGCGATCTTCGCTCCGGTGAACAGCGAGGCCGAGCCGTTCGGGCAGGCGGCCACGCACGCGCCGCAGCCGATGCACGCCGCCGCGTCCATCGCCGAATCTGAATCCTGCTTCGGCACCGGTATCGCGTTCGCGTCCTGGGCGCTGCCGGTCGGCGCCGAGATGTAGCCGCCCGCCGCGATGATCCGATCCAGCGCCCCACGATTCACCACGAGATCGCGGATCACCGGGAAGGCGCGTGCGCGCCACGGCTCGATGACGATCGTGTCGCCGTCCTTGAAGCTCCGCATGTGGAGCTGACATGTCGCGGTGGCGCGAGATGGGCCGTGCGCGACGCCGTTGATCATCAGTCCGCACGAGCCGCAGATCCCCTCGCGGCAGTCGTGGTCGAACGCGATCGGCAGATCGCCGCTCTCGCTGAGGCGCTCGTTCACTACGTCGAGCATCTCGAGGAACGACATGTCGGGACTGATGTCTGCGGCCTTGTAGTCCTTCAAGCCGCCTTCGGCGTCGGGCCCGGGCTGACGCCACACCCGCAAGGTCAGATTCATGGATCCACTCACTTGTAGCTCCGCTGCGAGAGCTTGATGTTCTCGTAGACCAGGGGCTCCTTGTTCAGGACCTGCGGCTTACCCTCACCCGCCCACTCCCACGCGGCGACGTACGCGAAGCGCTCGTCGTCGCGGAGCGCCTCGCCGTCAGAGGTCTGATGCTCGGTGCGGAAGTGGCCACCGCACGACTCCTCGCGATGCAGCGCGTCGCGACACATCAGCTCACCGAGCTCGAGGAAGTCCGCGAGTCGCCCCGCATGCTCGAGCGTCTGGTTGAGCTCCGCGCCCTCGCCCGGCACCCGCACGTCGCGCCAGAACTCCTCACGAAGCTGCGGGATGATCTCGAGCGCCTTGCGAAGACCCGCGGCGTCGCGCGCCATCCCGCAGTACTCCCACATCACCTTGCCGAGCTCGCGGTGGAACGACGCCACCGTGCGCTTCCCCTTGATTGCGAGCAGGGTGCTGGTGCGCTTGGCGACGTCCGCGACCGCCGCCTGCACCTCGGGAGCGTCTCCACTCACGGGCTCCAGCCGCGTGGAGGCGAGATAGTCGCCGAGGGTGTTCGGCAGCACGAAGTAGCCGTCCGCCAAGCCCTGCATCAGCGCGCTCGCCCCCAACCGATTGGCGCCATGATCGGAGAAGTTCGCCTCGCCCGCCACGTGGAGCCCGGGGATCGTGCTCATCAGGTTGTAGTCCACCCAGAGCCCGCCCATCGTGTAGTGCACGGCGGGATAGATCCGCATCGGCACCCGGTACGGGTTCTCGGCGGTGATGCGCTCGTACATTTCGAACAGGTTGCCGTAGCGCTCGCGAATGCGATCCTCGCCGAGCCGCTTGATCGCGTCGGCGAAGTCGAGGTACACCCCTCGCCCCCCCGATCCCACGCCGCGTCCGTCGTCGCACGCTTCCTTCGCGGCGCGCGAGGCGATGTCGCGCGGCGACAGGTTGCCAAAGCTGGGATACTTTCGCTCGAGGTAGTAGTCGCGGTCCGCCTCGGCGATGTCGCCCGGCGCCTTGCCGACGTCCGCCTTTCGCTTCGGCACCCAGACCCGGCCGTCGTTCCTGAGCGACTCCGACATCAAGGTCAGCTTCGACTGATGCTCTCCGGACACCGGGATGCAGGTCGGATGGATCTGGGTGTAGCACGGATTGGCGAACGCGGCGCCCCGCTTGTGCGCGCGCCAGATCGCGGTGGCGTTGCAGCCCTTGGCATTCGTCGACAGGTAGAAGACGTTGCCGTAGCCGCCGGTGGCCAGGATCACTGCGTCCGCGAGATGCGGCTCGATCTTTCCCGTGAGCTCGTCGCGGACGACGATGCCGCGCGCTCGACCATTGACGACGATGAGATCCAGCATCTCGGCGCGCGGGAACATCTGCACTCCCCCACGCGCGATCTCCTTCTCCAGCGCCTGATAGGCGCCGAGGAGAAGCTGCTGCCCCGTCTGCCCGCGCGCATAGAAGGTGCGCGAGACCTGCGCGCCACCGAACGAGCGGTTGGCCAGGAGCCCACCGTATTCGCGGGCGAACGGAACGCCCTGGGCGACGCACTGATCGATGATGTTGACGCTGATCTGCGCGAGCCGGTAGACGTTCGCCTCTCGGGCCCGAAAGTCACCGCCCTTGATCGTGTCGTAGAACAGCCGCTGGATGCTGTCGCCGTCGTTCTGATAGTTCTTCGCGGCGTTGATCCCGCCCTGCGCGGCGATCGAGTGCGCTCTTCGAGGCGAGTCCTGATAGCAGTAGCAGCGAACGTTGTATCCGAGCTCGCTCAGCGTCGCCGCCGCGGACCCGCCGGCGAGTCCCGAGCCGACGACGATGACGGTGTATTTCCGCTTGTTCGCCGGGTTCACCAGCTTCATCTCGAAGCGGTGCCGGTCCCACTTCTCCGCCAGCGGACCAGCGGGAATGCGCGCATTCAGCTCCACTGTCATCTATCGGATCACTCCCAGGAACACCGCGACGGGAATCGCGGTGAACCCCAGCCACACGATCAAGGCGATCACGGTCGACACGCGCCGGTGCAGTGGGTCGCGCGACGGCTTGCTCAGGCCGAGGGTTCGCACCGAGCTCCACGCGCCGTGAAAGAGATGCAGGAGGAGAAACAGCATCGCTACGACGTAGAACAAGGTGACCCATGGGTTCCGGAACGCGCTGATCACATTGCCGTAGACGTCGGTGTGGCTGAACCCGGGATACCGCGCATCCGGCCGGCTGGCGATCGGAAAGACGGTGCCCGTCGTGAAGTGCAGGATGTGGAAGACGATGAACACCAGCAGCAGCACGCCACCCCACCGCATCGAGCGCGACGCGAGCGTGGAGACCTGGGGCTCGCGCTTGACGTATCCGACCGGTCGCGCCGCGCGCTTGATCTGGGTGAGCTGATAGGCCATCAGCACGTGAAGCACCGTCGCCACCAGCAGCCCGATCCGCGCGATCCAGAGCAGCTCGCCGGTGCTCTTGAGGAACGCCGCGTACGCGTTCATGCGCTCGGGACCGAGGAACTGCTGGAGGTTCCCCGCCATGTGCGCGATGACGAACGCCACGAGCGCGAGCCCCGTCACCGCCATGATGATCTTCTTGCCGATCGTCGATCGGTACAGCGTCAACGCCCACATCGATCGTAACACTCCATGCCGCGCAACGAGTCGACCGGATGCTCCGCATCGGTCAACGCGCGGCGGCCGCTTCGAGTTCTCCAGACCCGCCGGGCGCCTGGCGCCGCAGCGTGCGATGCAGCGACGGGCGCCGTGCTCGGTGGCAAAGCGCCCGTCGTCGGACGACTAGAGCTTGACCGCCCGCATCGGCTCGCGGACCGCCTCGGCGCTCTTCTCGAGCGC
>DATFOL010000216.1:0-8671 GCA_035265545.1 Gemmatimonadaceae bacterium
TTCGTCGCTCAGCGCGCTGCGGCTCTTTCCGATAGACTCGCTCAAGATCGATCGCAGCTTCGTGAGCGGCGTCCCCCACAACACCGACGACAGCGCGATCGCGGCGGCCGTCATCGCACTCGGTCAGACGCTCGGCGTGAACGTGATCGCCGAGGGCATCGAGCGACCGGAGCAGCTCGCGTTCTTCACGGCGCATCGGTGCGGGGAGTGGCAGGGATTCCTCCTCGTCTCTCCCCTCACCGGGGAGCGGTGCGCTGAGCTGCTGTTCGGTGCCGATTCCCCCTTGCAGCTGCCCACCGACTCGCCCGCGCTCGCTTCCCATTGACCCTGTGCAGTGACCGTGACGCCGAGCGACGAGTCGCCAGACAGTGGCATTCGACCGCAATGTGACCATTGTCAATGAGGCCTACTGCCGGGGCCTTGCTGGAACGCGCGCATGCTAGAGGTTTAGGAGGACCTGCAGGCACCGACGCGAACCGATCGCATCTCGTCCGTCGAAGCCATCCGTCGTTGCAGGCCCGCCACCAGCGCACTCCGTAGCTCTACCACGCCGAAACGTCATCGCATGCGCCTGTCCACGCGTCTGTGCTTCGTCAGCAGTGTGCTCCTCCTCGCCGCCTGCGGCAGTGACGGCCCTCTCGAGCCAGTGGGTGGCGACTTCTCCCTCGGCCAGTCGCTGGCCGTGGAGAGCGGCCGCGACGCCAAGGTCCTGGGCGGAGCCACCGGCGGTACCTTCGTCGCAGTGGTCGCCAACGTCGCCCTCGATACCCTCGGGCAGTCGAATTACACCCTGCGCGCGAACGGGATTCAGGCCGCCCCGAACGGTGCCTTCTCCTCACGGAATCCGCTGCCTGCCCGCGACCGCTCGAGCGTCGACGCGCCGGTGCGGGACGCCGCGTTCGAGAGCCGGCTGCGCGACCGTGAGCGTACGGAGCTGACTCCGCGCTTCGCCACCGCGCGCCGGTGGAACGCCACGTCAATCCCCGCGCTCCCCGCCACCGTCGCGGTCGGAGACCTCGTGACGATCAACGTCAACGCGCAGGACCCCTGCACGAATCCGACCTACCATCCGGCTCGCGTCGTCGCGATCAGCAACAAGGCGATCATCCTCAACGACACGCTCAACCCGAAGCCCGGCTTCGCGACGGCGGACTTTCAGCGCTACGCGGCACGATTCGACACCCTCATCTATCCGATGGACGTGGCGGCGTTCGGCGAGCCGACGGACATCGACAAGAACGGGCGCATCGCCATCGTCTTCACCCGCGCGGTGAACGAGCTCACGCCGCGCGGCTCCTCGTCCTACGTCGGCGGGCTCACGTTCTCTCGCGACCTCTTCCCGCAAGTGGGGACCACGCGTGCGCAGGCGTGCGCGGCGAGCAACGAGGGCGAGTACTTCTATCTGATGGCGCCGGACCCGAACGGCTCCATCAATGGCAACCCACGCTCGAACTCGTTCGTCGACGCGAACACGGCGAGCGTGATCGCGCACGAGCTCGTGCACCTGATCAACGCGTCGCGAAAGCTGTACGTGAACACCGCGGCGCCGAAGTTCGAGGAGAAGTGGCTCGACGAAGGGCTGGCGCACGTCGCCGAGGAACTGCTGTTCTACCGCGAGGCCGGACTCGCCCCGCGGCAGAACCTGACCTACAAATCCCTCGTGGCGAGCACCCGCATTCGAAACGCCTATCTGTCCGACATGTCGGGCAATACCGGACGCTATCGCGACTACCTCTCGGCTCCCGGGACCAGCTCGCCCTACCGTACGGGGGACTCCCTCGCGACGCGCGGCGCGGCGTGGTCGTTGCTGCGCTACCTCGCCGATCGGGCGGCGGCCTCCGACGCCGATATCTGGTCGCGACTGGTCAACAACACTGCAGTGGGCACCGCCAACCTGCAGTCGGTCTTCGGGGACGTGACGCCGCTGATTCGTGACTGGTCGGCCTCGCATGCGATCGACGACGCTCCATCCGCATCGTTGGAGCTGTCGCAGAAGAGCTGGAACTGGCACAGCGTCTATGGAGGTGTCGATGGCATCGCCGCGCTGTATCCTCTCGCGCTCACCGGGATGTCGCCGGCCACGCCTACGTACTCCGGCTCGGTCGTCGCCGGAGGCTCGGCGTTCTATACGTTCACGGTGCCGGCAGGCGGAACCGCCACGCTCACGCTCAACGGCCCGGGCGCCAACCTCCAGCTCGTGATCGTGCGCACCAAGTGATGCGCCTTTCCCGCCCCGCCGTTGCGACGTATGTGCTCGGTCTTGCCGTGGCGTGCGGCGATTCGTCGGGGCCGAAGATCGGCCCGCCGGCCACGATGTCGGTCACGACGTTACCTGCTCCCAGCGGACCGGTAAGAACATCCGTCGGCGCGTTTGCCGTGAAGGTGGCGGACGCGAACGGGAACGGCGTTCCGGGCGTGAGCGTGGGCTTCAGCGCGAACGCCTTGGGCATCGAATTCTCGCCCGCCTCCGACACGACCGATGCGTCGGGCATCGCCACGACGGTCGTGACGCTCGGCCATCGCGCCGGCAGTGCGACCATCACGGCGCTCGTCGCAGGGGTGAGCGCGCCGGCGTCCGCCACGGTGACGGCGACAGCCGGCGCGGCAGCGAGCCTCGTGACGACCCCGAAGGCGATGCGCTTCTTCAATATCGGAGACTCGGCGCGGATCACCTACACGCTCCGGGACGAGTTCTCCAACCTCGTGAGCGGCGCCACCCTCGCGTTCTCGGTCGGCGATCCGACGCTCGTGAGCGTCGACCCATCCGGGCTGGTGAAGGTGCTCCGCAACGACGGCAAGTCGACCATCACCGTGAGCGCGAGCGGACGCCAGGATACGGTCGGCGTGACCGTCCTCGCGTTCGGCGCCACCGAGTGCACCGGCGTCGTGCTGCCGAGGGCGATGAGCGTCGGTGCGGTCGCAACGGTCCAGGGGGGCAATGTCTGTCTCCCCGGCGATGCGACGTCCGGGTCGGAGTACGCCGTCATCGCTTACAATTCGTCGACGAAGGGTTCCTTGTTCGCCGGCGCCACGATCAAGGCGCTCGGCCTCGCCGGACCACCGTCGTCCCTCCGCATGCCGACGATCTCCGGGCCGCTGCTCACGCGCTCACCGACCGGACTGACGGTGGTGGCGCCGAAGGTGCTCGACGAGGACTTCCATCTCCGGCTGCTGCGCGACGCACGCAGCCTGCGGCGCATGTTCGGCGCCGCGCGAAGCGCTCGTGATGCTCATCGCGCGGCCCCGCGGACGTCAGAGGGCGGGCTGGCCCCGTCCGCCTCGGCCTCGCACACCGTGATCCCGTCGACCGTGCAGTTGAACGAGATCGTCAACCTCAACGTCTCGCCGTCGGATGTGATCGAAGTGCGCGGGTTCCGCGTGGTGGCCATCGGCGCGACCAACATCATGCTCGCCGACACGCTGAACCCGGCGAACGGCTTTTCGGATGCCGACTACGTGCGGTTCGCCGCGCGGTTCGACACACTGGTCTACCCGGTGGACGTGGACAACTTCGGCGCGCCGTCCGACATCGACGGCAACGGCAAGGTCGCAGTGTTGTTCACCAAGCGCGTCAACCAGCTCACGCCGGCCAACTCCGGCTCGTTCGTGGGCGGCTTCTTCCACCCGCGAGACCTGTTCCCGCCGTCGGCGGACAATCCGGGGAGCAATGAGGGCGAGATGTTCTACATGCTCGTTCCCGATCCGACCGGCACGGTGAACGGCAACCGGCACACCGTCGGCTTCGTCGACACGCTCACCACCGCCGTGCTGGCGCACGAGTTCCAGCACCTGATCAACGCCAGCCGCCGCACATTCGTCAACACCGCTGCAGAGGGATTCGAGGAGATCTGGCTCGATGAGGGGCTGGCGCACATCGCCGAGGAGCTGCTCTACTATCGCGAGAGCGGGATGCAGCCACGCCAGCGGCTCACCGACGCCCTCATTCGATCCACCGCGACGAAGTACGGGATGTGGAGAGCCGACGTTGCGTCCAACTTCCTCCGCCTGCTCGAGTACATCGACGCGCCGGGGAGTGCGTCACCGATCGACGATATAGGCAGCGGTCTCGCGACGCGCGGAGCGGCGTGGGCGTTCCTGCGCTACTCGGTCGATCGCGCCTTCACGAGCGATGCCGATGTCTGGAAGCGATTCGCCAACTCGACCGTCACCGGTCTGAAGACGGTGGAGGCGGCGCTCCTGACCGATCCTCAGCCCTATCTCGCCGATTTCGCGCTCGCGAACTACATCAGCGACCTGGGTGTCAACAACGACCCGCGCTACATCCACCAGAGCTGGAACTACCGTAACATCTTCAGCTCCACGTTCGGCAGCCGCGTCGACGGCGTGTTCACCCCGCTCGGCTACTATCCGATCAAGCTCACCGGCCTCGTCGACGACGTGTCCACAGCGGTCAGTGTGAAGGGCGGCTCCGCGAGTTACTACCGGCTCGCCGTTCCAGCGGGCAAGGAGGCGCTCGTCACCTTCGCGTCCAGCCAGGGCGAGGCGGCGCTGAACGATCCGTTCGTCTTCACGGTGGTGCGCACGAAGTAGCGCCGGCGGCGTGCAGCGTGTCGCGCGCCGCGGACCGCGAATGTGGGCGATGGCTTCTCGAGGCATCGCCTTCTTTTGGTTGGTGTGGCGCGCAGTCGCGCAGTCGCGCAGTCGCGCAGTCGTGCGCGGAAGTGGGCGTTCGAGGCGACCGCGACCCCGCCGTGAACGCGGCCAGAGGATCAGCGCGCGCCGGCTCGATACCGCGATTTCGCTTTGCTGCTCTAGCGACCGGTGAGTACGTGGGGTAGGCTCGCATTCGGCGTAGCGCCCCGCGGCGATCGAGTCCCCGCTCGCGCACTGTTACCCGGTTCGCGAGTCCCCACACGGAGAGGTACTCAATGGCATTTTCCATCTCCTCGTCCCTCGCTGCCAGAACCGGAGCGATGCTCGCGTTTCTCCTGCCCGGTGCCCTGGCTGCTCAGGCGGGCACAGGCACACTTGCCGGCCGCATCAGCGCCGGCGGAGAGGGAGTTTCAGGAGCGAGCGTCGTGGTCACGGGCACGGGGCGAGGAACGCAGACCCGGCCCGACGGCACCTACCGCATCACGTTGCCTCCCGGACGGTACGAGGTGCGCACCCGGCTGATCGGATACTCGTCGGGACGTGACTCCGCGACAATCGTCGCCGACCAAACTACGACGGTGAACTTCACCGTCCGACGCGCGGTGGCCACGCTGGAAGCGGTGACGACACTGGGCACCCGCGGTCAGGAGCGCACCGTGATCGACGCGCCGGCGCCGATCGACGTGCTCTCCTCGGCGGAGATCAAGGCGACTGGGCGCACCGAGACGGCGCAGATGATCCAGGCCGTCGCACCGAGCTTCAACTTCCCTCGCACCTCCATCGGCGACGGAACCGACCACGTGCGTCCGGCGACGTTGCGCAGCCTCGCGCCCGACCAGACTCTCGTGCTCATCAACGGCAAGCGCCGCCACAACAGCGCGCTGGTCAACGTCAACGGGTTCGTCGGCCGCGGCTCGGCTCCCGTCGATCTCAACGCGATCCCCGCAGCCATGATCGATCGCATCGAGATCCTGCGAGACGGCGCTGCCGCGCAATATGGATCCGACGCCATCGCGGGCGTGATCAACGTGGTGCTCAAGCAGGGCGCGGGCGGGGAAGCGCTGACCACGCTCGGTCAGTCGCTCACGACCTACAATCGGCCGGACAACTTGACGCCGTGGCCGATCCAGGTCGGCGAGAGATCCGCGCGCGACGGCAAGGTCTTCCAGCAGTCGCTCGACTACGGATGGGGTTCGTCGGAGACGACCTTCCTGCACCTCGCCGGCGAGTTCCGCGACCGCGGATTCACCAATCGCACGCTCCCCGATCCGCGCATTCAGTACTTCCCCAACGACCTGCGCGAGACCGACCCCCTCTATCCTCTCCCCGACGGTCGCTTGAACCACCGGCAGGGCGACGCGGCGACCCACGACTTCCAGGGCTTCTGGAACGCGGGGCGAACGTTCGGAAAGCTCGACGCCTACAGCTTCGGCGGCGTGGGCACGCGCAGAGGCGAAGCGGCAGGATTCTGGCGCCGTGCAAACGATCCGAGCGGCCGGCGTCAGCCTGCGCTCTACCCCGACGGCTTCCTTCCCCTCATCCACTCGAACATCGTCGATGCGTCGGGAGCCGTGGGGGTGACGGGCAACGTCGGAGGCTGGGACTGGGATCTCGGCACGGTCTATGGTGGAAACCAGTTCGGCTTTGTCATCAAGAATACGATGAACGTGTCGCTCGGCCCCACGTCGCCTACCCAGTTCGACGCAGGCAAGCTGCGCTTTCAACAGAGCACCACCACGCTCGACTTCAACCGCTCGTTCCGTGATGTGCTTCCGTTCCCGGTGGCCGTCGCCGCGGGTGCGGAGTTCCGAGCCGACAAGTACACCATCGGAGCCGGTGAGACGGGATCGTGGATCAACGCGGGCGCGAAGGTACCCGATCAGAACGGGAATCCCACTGCAACGGCGGCACCGCCGGGCGCACAGGTATTCCCCGGCTTCAAACCCGACAGCGGCGGCAAGCCAGGTGACGCAGGCTCGCACACGCGCAACAACACCGCGGTATACGCCGACTTCTCCTCGGACATCACTTCGAAGTGGCTCGTTGACGTCGCGGGCCGGTTCGAGCATTACAGCGACTTCGGCAACACGACCACGGGGAAGCTCTCTACCCGATATCAGGTCTTCCCAGGCTACGCGCTGCGAGGCGCTGTGAGCACCGGCTTCCGCGCGCCTTCGCTCATGCAGGAGTACTTCGCTTCGACGGCGACGAACTTCATCAACGGCGTGCCGTTCGACATCAAGACCTTTCCCGCTAACACTCCCGAGGCAGCGGCGCTCGGCGCGAGCCCGCTCAAGGCGGAGAAGTCGCGAAACGTGGGATTCGGCATCGCCGCCGAGCCGCTCTCGTCGCTATCGCTCACCGCGGACTACTACTACATCGAGGTGGATGACCGCATCGTGCTGTCGAACAACTTCACGGGGGCCGCGGCGGTCGCGGCGCTGCAGACGATCGGCGTCACGGGGATCGGCGGAGGGCGCTACTTCACCAATGCCATCGACACGCGCACGCGAGGCTACGACGTCATTGCCAACTACGGCCTCACGCTATCCACGAACAGCGCGCTGCGGCTGTCGGCGGCGTACAACCACAACATCACGCGCGTGACGCGCGTCGATACGCTCCCGGCGAACCTCTCGGGGTTGAAGAGCTCCCTGTTCGACCGTGTGGAGCAGTCGCGCATCGAGGTCGGCAATCCGGAGAACAACCTCATCCTCGGCGCGATGTACACGCTCGCGAAGCTCGGCGTGAACGTGCGCACCCAGCGTTACGGCCAGGTCACGGGGCTGGGTACGAGTGCGTCCAACGCTTTCGGGCCGCTCGACCAGATCTTCTCGCCGAAGTGGATCACCGACGTCAGCGCGTCGTATACGGTCGGCCGCGCGAACGTCAGCGTCGGCGCAGACAACGTCTTCGACATCTATCCGGATCGGAACAACAACAACGGCAACATCGCCACCGTGGCGACGGAGAACGGCGGCACGGCGAACTTCGGCATCTTCCCGTATAACGGCATCTCCCCGTTCGGGTTCAACGGCCGGTTCATCTATACCAAGTTGTCCGTCGGGCTCTGAGCTCATCGAAGACTTCTCGGACCGGGTCGCCCGTCCGGGCGGCCCGGTTTCGTTTCCACCTCCCGCGCGCCCGTCCGCTGTTTCACATTGCACTCGTGAGCGAAACCCGACCCCTCTGGACGCCGAGCGCCGAGGCAATCGAGGCGGCGAACGTCACGCGCTTCATCCGGGACGCCGTGCGACCGCTCGGCGGGTCAGCCAGGGAAGTGCACGATTCGGACTCGTTGTACGAATGGTCCGTTGCCGACCCGACGAGCTTCTGGGCAGTGTTCTGGCGCTTCTGCGACGTGATCGCGGAAGAGAGGCCGGGAGGCCCGCCGTGGGATGCCGTCCTCGAGCACGGTGAGCGGATGGCACCGCCCGACCCTGTGCTCGGTCCGCGCTGGTTCCGCGGCGCGCGACTCAACTTCGCCGAGAACCTCCTGCGCCGGTACGACGACGCCGAGGCATTGGTGCTCTGGACCGAGCGGGGGCCGGGCCGGCGGCTCACCTACATCCAACTCGGCGACGCGGTCGCGCGCTTCGCCGGTTTTCTTCGGCACGTGGGTGTCGAGCAGGGTGATCGCGTCGTGGGCTTCGTGCCGAACATGCCCGAGGCCGTGGTCGCGATGCTTGCGGCCGCGTCGGTCGGTGCGCTGTGGTCGTCGTGCTCACCGGATTTCGGCCCCGGCGGAGTCCTCGACCGCTTCGGGCAGATCGCCCCCAAGGTGCTCGTCACGGCGGACGGATACGTCTGGTCGGGCAAGCGCATCGACTGTCTGGAGCGGGTTCGCACGTTTCTGCCGAGCCTGCCGAGCGTCGAGCAGGTCGTCGTCGTACCGCATCTGCCGGGGGATCTCGTCGACGCGGACGCTGCGCTGCCCGAGGGAGCTGTCTCGTGGGCGGACGCGCTCGCGCTCGGCGCCGGCATGCCTTTGCAGTTCGCGCGGCTGCCATTCGATCATCCTCTCTACATCATGTACTCGTCCGGCACGACCGGACTG
>DATFOL010000217.1:0-12875 GCA_035265545.1 Gemmatimonadaceae bacterium
GTGCCGCCACGCTGGCTCACGAACTCCTGCAGCATGCGCATCTGGTCACCGGTGAAGAACGCCGACTCGACGCTGCCGAGGATGATCGCGCGGAACTTGAACAGCTCCTCGCGCCGGGTTGGAAAGCCGGTGACGAGCTCGAGGCTGTCGCGCACGCCGAGCCGGAGGAATTTCTGCTCGGCGCTCCGCATCAGCCCGACGACCTGCACCGCGCTGTCGCCGGCGACGGCACGCCGCAGGAAGGCGAACTCCGGCCGCGGCTCGCCCTCGACGTAGAGCACCCGGGCCGGGCCGGGGCGCACGTCGAGCACGGTGCTGTACTCGTTGTTCTCGGCCACGAGCTCGCCCTTGATCGGCCGGGCACGCACCGTCAGCTGGTAGCTTCCCGCGGGCATCGGCGGCACGCGGAGCCGCGTGCGCACGACGTCGCCGCGGCGTGGGAGGGTGACCTCCTCGCTCGCGACGATCTTGCCATCGGCTTCCACGGTGAGCGTCGTCTTCTCGCCACCCGCGCCGCGCACGCCGATCGCGGCGTCGATCAGCACGGTCGAGCCCGCGAGCACGCTCGGTGGCGCTGCGACGCTGGTGAGGGACAGGTCACGGCTGAATCGCTCCTGGCCCACCCCTACCGTATAGACGGGGACCCGGCGTGCCTTCAGCGCGAGGATCGACGCACCGAGGTCGCCCCCTGCGTTGTCCGCGCCGTCGGTCACGACGATGACCCCCGCCACCGGGAGTCCGGCGAGGTCGGAGCGAACGCCGTCGAGTGCAGCCGCGAGGTCGGTGCGACCGCCCCCCGCCTGCAGGGGGACGCCAGCCGAGGCCGCGGAGGGCTCCGCGGAGAATCGGAAGGTGCGCACCGCGTAGCGTGCCGAGAGTCGTCGCACCAGCGCGCTCGAGTCGGCGAAGGCGCGCTGCATCGCGCTCGTGCGACTCGCTCCGTCAACGTCTCCCACGCGCATGCTGCGCGAGTCGTCGAGCAGGATCGCGAGGACGTTGCGCTGCGGCACGGCGCTGGAGAGCACCTCGGTGGGCCGCAGCAGGATCGCGAGCACAGTGACGAGCGCGAGCGCACGCACGGCGCCGAGCACCACGCGATCCACTCGGCTGATGCCGCGAAGCTGACGGTACGCCACGACTACGAGCGCGAGCGCGGCGAGCGTCGCGAGCGCGATCAGCCAGACCGGAACGACCGGTGCCAGCACCAGGTCGCCGCGTCCGAACAGGCGCGGCGGGTACTTGAAAAGGAAGGTGAAGGCGGACTCCAGCGCTGCTCCCAATCGCACCCCGATCGATGGACGTGTCTGCCCGAGGGGGATGGCGAGACCCCCCGTGATCTACGCGGGCGTCACGAAAATGGTTCGTGGACCGGCGCGCGGTAGCGAGTGCGCGCCAGCGTGAATGAACTACCGTCCGGTACCAGCGATCGTTGGATGCGCGATGGACGCAGACCGTTGCACATCGCAGCTTTGCCCACCACGATGCGCATCGTCAAGGGACGCTACGCCGGCCGCGACCTCGTGTCGCCGAACGACTCGCGCGTCCGACCCACGGCCGAGCACGTTCGTGCAGCGCTGCTCGACCTGCTCGAGCCCGACCTGGCAGGGGCGCGGGTGCTCGACCTGTTCGCCGGAACGGGAGCGCTCGGCCTCGAGGCGCTCTCACGCGGGGCGGCACGCGCCGATTTCGTCGAGACGCGCCCCTCCAGCCTGCACGCGCTTCGAGCGAACGTCGCGCTGCTCCGGGTCCGCGACCGCACGCGGATCTTCAAGCGCGACGCGCTGCCCTTCGCCGGCGGATTGACGCCGGACGCGTACGATGTCGCCTTCGCCGACCCGCCGTATGGATCGCGCATGCTCGACCGCGTGCTCGACGACTGGCTGGCGCGGCGATTCTCGCGCGTGCTCGCCGTCGAGCACTCGGTCTCACATGAGCTGCCGCGTCCTTCGAAGCGCCTCGAGCTCGACGAGACCGTGGTCGGGATCTATCGGGCGTGACGAAAGGGTCAGCCCCAGCGGTTGGTGCGCTTCGGGTCCGTGTCGCGGTTGCCCGGCCGCGGCTTGCCGCTCGTCCCCTTCGCCGTCTTGGCTTCCTTCCCCTCGCGCTTCAGGTCCATCTTCTCCTGATGCGACGAGGCCGACTTCGCTTCCTTCCGCTGTTTGCTCGCGCCCAACGTCGCGCTCATCTCGCTCGGCTTCTTCCCCGCCGCGCGAGCCTCGCGCGCCTTGGCCCGGCGCTGCTCGTCGTTCCCCTCGGCGTTCCGTTGCTGTGCCATCGTTCGCTCCCGGTGAGAAGTACGCGGTGACGATGAAACAACCATGCCGCCGTCGTGCCGCGTTCTCGCGATGCGGCACCTATCGGTATGCACTGTGGCGCGAGTGGGACGAGCACGGGCCCACCGTCCTCTTCATCGCGCTCAATCCGTCGACGGCGGATCATCGGCGCGACGACCCGACGATCCGGCGCTGCATGCGCTTCGCGTTCGACTGGGGCTTCGGACGGCTGGTCGTCGCGAACCTCTTCGCCTATCGGACGTCGGAGCCGGCGATACTTCGCGCGGCGGTGGCGCCGGTCGGCCCGCGCAACGATCGCTGGCTCGCACGTCTCTCGGCGGACGCGGCGCTGGTCCTTGCCGCGTGGGGCACCCACGGCGACTATCTCGGCCGCGCCGAGCTGGTGCGTTCACGCATCCACGGTTTGCACTGCCTCGGCACGACAATCGGTGGGCTGCCGCGGCATCCGTTGTACGTGCGGCACGACGTCTCACCCGTTCCGTTCGAGCACGTCGTCCAACCGGATCCTACCTCGTTCACGCCCGTCAGCCCATGAAGCTCCAGCCCATCGAGTCGAAGAAGGACATCCGTCTGGGAGACGGTCACGCCCGCTGGCCAGGTCACGGCAAGAGCGAGGAGGAGCTCGAGGCACTGAGTGCCAAGGAGTCGGCGCGGATCGCCGATCTCCAGCGCGTGCTCTACGCCGCGTCGAGCCACGCGCTGCTCATCGTGCTCCAGGGGCGCGACGCCTCGGGAAAGGACGGCACCATCCGCAAGGTGTTCTCCTCGGTCAACCCGCAGGGGTGCACCGTCTCCGGCTTCAAGCAGCCGACGGACGTCGAGCTGAGGCACGACTTCCTGTGGCGGATTCACAGCCAGATCCCGCCGAAGGGCATGATCGGAATCTTCAATCGCTCCCACTATGAGGACGTCCTCGTGCCGCGAGTGCATGGCATCTTCCCCAAGAAGGTGTGGTCGGCGCGCTACGAGCAGATCAACGAGTTCGAGCGCATGCTCTCGGAGAACGGCGTCGTGCAGTTGAAGTTCATGCTCCACATCTCTCGCGACGAGCAGAAGGCGCGGTTCGAGGAGCGCATCAGCGACGAGACGAAGCACTGGAAGTTCCGCGTCGGCGATCTCGAGGATCGCAAGCGCTGGGACGACTACACCAAGGCGTATCGCGGCATCCTCGAGCGCACGAGCACCGAATGGGCGCCGTGGTACGTCGTTCCGGCCGACGACAAGGATGTTCGCAACTACCTCATCGCGCGCTGCATCGCCGACACGCTCGAGTCGCTCGACCTGGAGTATCCTGCCTCCGATCCCTCTCTTGCCGAAGTAGAGATCGAATGAAGCCAGCCGTGCGACTTCTGCTGATGCTGATCGTCGCCGTCGCCTGCGCTCCCGCGCCGCGAACGGCCGGCGAGGCGAGGGCAACCACGCCCCTCCGCCGGATTCCGATCCAGGTGGACCGTGCCGAGGCGGAGATCCGCGCGTTCGAGGCGTCGGACCGCATCGCACCACCAGCACCCGGCGGCATCGTGTTCGTCGGCAGCTCGTCGATCCGGCTCTGGCGATCGCTCGAGACCGATTTCCCCAGGCTGCCCGTACTGAACCGCGGCTTCGGCGGTTCCACGCTGCCCGAAGCGATCCACTATCTGCCGCGCGCCGTCCTGCCGTACCGGCCGCGCACGATCGTGCTGTATGAGGGCGACAACGATCTCACCTTCGGATGGGGGCCGACGCGCATCGCCGACGACTATCGCACCTTCGTCCGCACGGTGCGCGACGCGCTGCCGAGCACGCGCATCGTCTTCATCAGTCTCAAGCCGAGTCCGTCGCGCTGGCACCTGGTCGATCAGCAGCGCGAAGCGAACCGACTGGTGCGCGAGATCGTTGCGCGCGACACGTTGCAGACGTTCGTCGACGTCTTCACGCCGATGCTCGGCGCCAACGGCCGACCGCGGCCGGAGCTGTTCGTCAGCGACAGCCTGCACATGACGCCCGCCGGGTACGCCGTCTGGCGCGCCCAGGTCGCGCCGGTTCTGCGTTGAGGTTGCGCCCGACGTTCAATCACGCCGCGCGCTGATGTCGCGAGATCAGGCGTCCTCGCGCCGCGCCTCGCCGCTGATCGTGCGACCCGCCGCGGAGACCGATGCACCGGCCATGGCGCAGCTGCTCGCGCACCTCGGCTATTCGGCCGTGGCCGAGGACCTGCCGGACCGACTGACGCGCCTCCGCGCCAGCGAAGACGACGCGTACGTCGCGGTTTCCTCCGGCGAGATCGTCGGGCTGGCGACCGTGCACTCCCGCCACGTGCTGCACGGCGCGCTTCCCGTCGCGCAGCTCACGGCGCTGGTGGTGCCACCGGACATGCGCGGACGCGGCGTCGGACGCGCGCTCGTGCAGGTGGCGGAGCAGTGGGCGCGCGAGAAGGGCGCCGACCGCCTCGTGGTCACCACGGCACTCCATCGTGCCGACGCACCGCTGTTCTACGAGCGGCTCGGCTTCGAGCACACCGGCCGACGGTACGTGAAGAGGTTCGGCTAGGATCGACGGCGCACGCCGCGCGACGGCGTTGCCCCGACCGATGCACCCGTTTGGCTCGCCAATCTCACGCTCACCAGTCTCACTACGCATGACGCTGTCCTATCGCACGACCGCCCGCCGACTCGCTGGTCTCGCGATGCTCGCGCTCTGCACGCTCGCGCCGCGCGGGGCAGGGGCGCAGGTGCGCGAGCGGCCCATCCCGTTCGACAGCGCCGGCCGCATTCTCGTGATCACGCCGCCACTCGCCGCGCGGCTCGGGCTCGCGCCCCCTGCGTGGCCCGTCTCTGGAGACTACATCGACGCGCGGCTCTACGCCGTCGATGATACCACGGGCGGCGCCGTGCTCGTCGTGCGTCGGCCGCGCGAAGTACTCGAGCGATATCCGTTCGCCGCGGCGCAGCGCCTGGAGGTGGCCGCTGCCGTGAATCGCGGCGTCGCGGCGCAGCGAGCGGCGGGTGGGCCCGACTCGCTCGCGACACGGATCTCCGATCCGGTGCGCGGATGGTTCGTCGCCAACCAGTCGGTGCTCGGTCTGGCGCTGTTCGCGCCGGCGGCCGCGGCGCTTACCGGCAACGCCGCCGCTGGCACGGCCGTGTATCTCGCCGTGGCTGGCGGCACTTTCTTCTTCGCCGCCGACCGTGCGCGGCGAAGCCCCGTGTCGAACGCGGAGAACCATCTCGCGTGGCATGGGGCGCGGCATGGCGTGGCGGCCGCGGCACTCGCGACCTACGCGCTCGGTGGCGAGAACGTGGATGAGAAGGCCGTCGCCGCTGCGCTGCTTGCGGGTGGCATCATCGGCGACGTCGCTGGCTACCGCGCGGCGCGCCCGATGACCGACGCGGAAGCGCACGGCGTCTCACATGGCGCATTCGTTACGAGCGCGGTCGTGGCGGGCACTCTCGGCGCCGCCAACATGTGGGACAGCGAGGGATCCAGCCGCGCCGCGGCCGCCATCGTGCTCGGTGGCGGGATCGTCGGGTATCCGCTCGGCCTCCGCTATGCGCGAAGCCAGAGCTATCGTGTCACTTCGGGCGACGTCGGCACGCTCGTCGTCGGCGAATGGCTCGGCGCAAGCGCCGTTGCGTCGCTCATCCCCGAAGACACCGACAGCGAGCAGCTCGTCGCCGCGCTCCTCACCGGTGGCTTCATCGGTGGTGCCATCGCGGCCGACCGCGCGTTCGCGCGCCCCTTCGACTATGGCGAGTCGGAGAGTCGCCTGCTTCAGCTGGGCACCGCAGCCGGCGCGGTGGTCGGCCTGGCCATCCCGGTGCTGGCCGAATCCGACAACCCGCAGGCGATCTTCATTCCAGCCACGATCGGCGGCATCCTGGGAGCGATCCTGACCCACAGGCTCATCGCGCCCGAGCGTGCCCAGAGCGCTCGGGCGATGCGGACTGGCGCGCGTTTCACGACGGAGCGAGTCGCTGTGCGATTCACACCGCAGAATCTCCTGCTGGCGCGAGCGGGCGGGCGCGGACTCTATCCAGTGCTCGGCGTCGCGTTCTGAGTCGGTCGTTCGTTGAACAGCGCGCGACAGTCCGCGACCGCGTTGCTCGCGCGTCGGGGGGCCGACATATTCCGCGCGCCCGTCACCCACCCGTGAAGCCGGAGCCGTCCATGCCCGCTGCACTTTCCATTCTGATGGCCATCGCGTTCCTGATGGGATGCGTCCCCGCCGTCACCACGGCGCAGACTCCAGCGCCGGCGGGCGGTGCAGAGCCGCTGCCGCCCCTCTCCGACTCCGTCCAGATCCTCTCCGCGGCTCGCCTCGCCGCACTCGCGGACTCTCTTCCGCCTGGCCCGTTGACCGCGCACCAGATCGCGCGATTCGACGGCCTCTCCAACATGATCGGACGCCGGGACACGTCGGGCGTGAACGAGCGGCATGAAGCGTTCGCTGACATCTTCGTCGTGCAGCGGGGGCACGCGCGTCTGCTGTACGGCGGCACGGTGGAAGGAGAGAAGGCGTCCGGCGAAGGCGAGTGGCGCGGCGGGACGATCAGAAAAGGGACCGAGGCCGAGCTCCGCCAGGGAGACATCGTCGTGATCCCCGCCGGCATCCCCCATCAGCTCCTGCTTAGCCCTGGGGAGAACTTCTACTACTTCGTCTTCAAGGTGGCGAAGCCGCCAGCGAAGTAAGGCTCGGTACGTTCGCTCGCCAATGCCCGACGCCAAGGTGCCCGCGTCGCCGGACGGCGCGCCGACGACGTATCTCGGCCATTGATCGCGCTGCGAGGCGGCCGGTCACCCGATCGAGCCGGCCGTCCCACTTCCCGGCTTCGATCGGGTGCACGTCTACGATCCGTTCGGCAATCGCCTCGAGCTGATGCAGGCGCGAGCCGCACCCGCCGGTCAGTAGAACTGGCGAAGCTCCACGCGCGAGTTGTTGAGATACACCCCCGCGATGCGCACGTTGTCGCCTGGACGCAGGCTCTGGAACCGCGCGACATCCGCGCGAGTCGGCGAGTACGGCATCGACACCATCACCCGCGCGCCCGAGCTCGCGTCCATCGTGAACAGGCCGTTCTGCTGATCGATCTGGCGCACTGTTCCCTGAAACGCCTGCACGTTGCCAGTCGCGCCGCTCGTCGCCGTGGAGCCCTGGACCGGCTGGTCGACCTGCACGAGGTCCGTGTAGTAGCCGTTGTTGACCTGCTGGATGCGGGCCGTCACCTGATCGCCCCGGTCCAGCGACGTCACCGGATAGCTCTGGTTGTTGTACACGACCCGCGTCTGGTTGTCGAACAGGATGTTCACCGATTGTCCGCCCTGTTGTTGCAGGGCGATCACCTGCGAGCGCGTGTCGATACCCTGGACGAGGCCTGTCACCTGGTTCGCCTGGGAGCCCTGCGCCCCACCGAGCACGCTGCCGAGGATGTTGCCCAGGCCCCCGGCGCTAGAGCAGCCGGCAATCGCGGCGAGCGCCGAGAGCGCGACGACCCGGCGTCCGAGAAGGTGCATGTTCATGGAATGCTCTCCGGTTGAATTCGCTCACCAATAAGGCAATGGCAGTGCCGCACCGCCGAACGGCGACCGCCTGGACGCGCAGGTGAGCTCAGCCATTAATTTGCTCGACGCCCAACGAGAGCTCATGCCGCGCTACGTCGCCTTGCTCCGCGCCATCAACGTCGGTGGACGAAACGTGAAGATGACCACGCTGTGCGCGCTGTTCGAGCAGGCGCGCCTCAGCAATGTCCAGAGCGTGATCGCGAGCGGAAACGTGCTGTTCGACTCCCGGTCGGCCGACACGACGACGCTCGAGCGGCGGATCGAAGGCGCCCTACGCGAGGGACTCGGCTACGAGGTCGCGACGTTCGTGCGCAGCGGGGCGGAGCTGGACGCGGTGGTGGCGCATCGGCCGTTCGACTCTGCGGACCCGGTCCTCGACTCGCACACCGTGCACGTGATCTTCACGCGTGCGACGATCGATGCGGAGCGCGCCACCAAGATCCTCGCGCTCGGCACCGAGTACGACGAGTTCCACGTATTCGGACGCGAGGTGTTCTGGCGCACCCGCGGCCGCAGCAGCGATTCCAAGATCAAGCCCGGTGCGTTCGCCCGGGCATTCGGCGATCCCGGAACGGCTCGCAACATCACGACGGTGCGCAAGCTCGCCGAGCGGCTGCGCGCGTGATCGCGCGCGCGGACTCGGCTCCCGGCATTCGGCTCAGCGTCCGGCGCTCCAGTCGAGCACGACCAGGGACGCTCCCTGCCTCGGCAGCGCGAAGCGAAGCTCGCCCCGCCCGGCAGACACGCCGAGCTCTCCCGGCTGCTCGATGGACGCGAGCTTCGACGCCTCGAGCAGCGCAGCATACTGCGTCTCGTTCGGCGCGATCGGGCTTCCCATCCGGCGCCATGCGGCGTACGCGTTGCTGTGGGTCTCGTCGATCCGGTAGTGCGTGACGCGCGCGCCGCGCGCAGGGGCGGGCAGGCCGGCGAGCGAGAGGGTCACCGCCGCATCTGGTCCCGCCACGTCGTCGTCGTGGTAGTGCCACACCATCACCGCGAGCCGACCTGTGTCGAGGCTCGCGAAGGCTCCGACGTCGGGTTGCTCGCGCACCCCCGTCGCAACGATCCGGGCGAGCGGCACCTCCGCCGAGCTCTCGGCGGCGATGCGCATACCACCCATGCGCGAGAACATCCGAAACACGTTCAGCACCGGCAGATCGATGCCGTTGCTCGCCAGCGCACGGAATCCGGCGAAGTACGGCTGATCCTCGAACTCGAACGCCCAGGTCAATGCGCCTTCGAGCTTCACTCCGTGCTTCTCCGCGAGCTGGTGCTTCCGCGCGAACACCGCCGCGGTGTAGCTCGAGTACATCGTGCCGTTGCGATACCCGAGCTGTGCGCCCTGGCACGCGGCGCATCCCTCGGGATCCGACTCGCCGATGACGATCGGCTTCGTCTTGAGCTGCGGGACCGCGGCGATCATCGCGAAGCCACGGTCGATCGTCGCGAGCTGGTTCGCGATGCCCATCCGAACGTGGCCGTCCACGTAGGTCGGTGAGCCCTTCGCGTGGAACGCGAGAAAGTCCGTGGGCGTGCCGACGTGTCCCGTCGCGTAGTTCTTCCCGGACACGACGTGTCGAAGAAACCCTTCCATGAACGACCCCCCATGGCCGGCGACGTCCGGCCCCCCGACGCGCGCGGTGGGCAGCGCGCGCCGCACCGCCGCCACCGCGTAGTCGTGCAGCTTGTAGAAGTCCTCGGGTGACGCGCGCCAGTACGCCGGCCCATTCGGCTCGTTCCAGACCTCCCAATACCACTGCTCGACTTCGGCGCGTCCGTAGCGCTCCACACAGTGCTTCACCCACTGGTAGGTGAGCTCGGCCCACTTCGCGTAGTCCTTGGGCGGGAACGCCCAGCCTGCGCTGATCAGATCGTAGCGCATCCCCGGCCGCCACTCGTGCTGATACGGCTCCGGGCTCGCGGACAACGCCTTCGGCATGAAGCCGATCTGCGCGTAGGGCCGCACGCCGCGCGCGAGATAGGCGTCGAAGATGCGATCGACCACCGTCCAGTCGTAGACGGGCCGGCCGCTCGCGTCCTCGGAGTACACGTTGGTGCTTCCCCATTTGAGCGCCGGCGTCCCGTCGCCCGTGTTGAGCAGGTTGTGAGTGCGGAAGTAGACCTGCTTCGGCCGAAGCGCCCCAAGCTCGGCGAGCAGCTTGCGACCGTCCTTCATCGTCGCGTAGTTCGGCTCGTCGGCACCGAAGAAGCGCCAGATCGGCTCGAGCGGACCGCGTGTCTGGCTCGCGTCTACCTGGATGGTGACGGGAAAGGGCGCGGTGGAGACGGCGCGCTGTGCGTCCGCGCGGGCCAGTGCGGTGAGGCTCGCGAGCAGCACGAGTGCGAGTCCAGTCGTTCGCGGCATTCGAGCGGGATCGAAGGGTCTTGCCGAGTTCCGTCGGCGGGCGACTGATTCTATCGAGCGGGCGGCACCAGCCGCCATCGCGCGGCAGTATTTCTGGGAGGTCACCGATGGCCATTCGCGTCGTCCGGCTCGGCCAGCCACGTGCACCGGACGAAGGCGTCCGGCTTGGAACCGTACGGCGACCGCCGCGTGGCGTCCGCAAGACGGACTTCGCGCGGCGCGACTTCTACGACGTCTGGCTTCCGGAGCTCGCGCCGAGCGCGCCCATGGTCTCGTGGGCGCTCTCCGAGCCGTGGACGCCGGCGCGGTGGCGCAGGTACGAGCGCATCTATCTGCAGGAGATGGCCGCGCCGCCCGCGCGCCACCTCATCGAAATGCTCGTCGCCCTGTCGCGCAGCTCGGACTTCTCCGTCGGCTGCTACTGCGAGGATGCCACCCACTGCCACCGTAGCCTGCTCGGCCGGCTGCTCGTCGAGGCGGGGGCGACGATGGCGGAGGACGCCGGTACGTAGCCCCAGCGCCGCGGCTTCGCGCCCTCTCCGCCATCGAGGATCGCCGTCGGCCGGGGCCCTGTTGCAGAATCCGAGTGCGACGCGTCGATAGTTGTCGCCTTCCCCTTCCGATGCCGCCTCGCAGATCCGCCCACCGCGCCGACGTCGGCGCGCCGTTGGCCTCCTCGCGCAACAGGACGCCCCTCCTGCGGGCGATCCTCGTCGCGTCGGCGCTCGCCGCGGCGCTGCCGAGCGCAGAAGCCCAGAAGCTCCAATTCCGGCAGCTCACTCCCGACGACGGGCTCTCGAGCTCGCGCGTCCAGGCAATCCTCCAGGACAAACGCGGGTTCGTGTGGCTGGGGACCACCAAGGGCCTCAATCGCTACGACGGGCACGGATTCACGATCTATCGCCACCGCGCCGGCGACTCGACCAGTCTGGCCGCCGACAACGCCGTCACGATGTACGAGGACTCGCTCGAGACGCTGTGGGTCGGTACTCCGCTCGGTCTGAGCCGCTACGACCGCGAGCGGGACGCCTTCGAGAACATCCCCGTTGTCCCCGGTCAGTCGATCCAGGTGAGCGCCATCGTGGAGGCTCGCGGCACCCTGTGGCTCGGCACCGCGCGCGGGTTGTACAAGTTCGATCGTGCCTTGCGGAAGGCGACGCCGTACGCTCCGTCGCTCAGCGGGATCGACATTCAGAGCCTGTTCGAGGACAGCGCGAAGCACCTCTGGATCGGCACCAGGGGCAGCGGTGCCCTCGAGCTGGATCCGATCGGCGGTCAGGTGAAGACCTGGACGATCGACCCGGAGAGCTCCGATTCGCCGACGCTCTACAAAGGAAAGGACGTCCGGCAGTTCGTCGAAGATGCCCAGGGGGCGATCTACGTCGCGTTCGCCGACGCGGGGCTGGCCAAGATCAATCGGGCGACTGGTGGCGTCACCCTCTATCAACACGACGATGAAGACCCGTACAGCCTGGCGATCAACGCGCTCTACTCGCTCCGGCTCGACGGCACCCGCGGACTCTGGATCGGCACCGAGAACGGCGGGCTCGATTACCTCGACTTCGCGACGCGGCGCTTCTCGCACAACAAGTTCGACCCGAACAATCCCACGGGGCTGAACAGCAACTCCGTCTGGGCGATCCACCGGGACTCGAGCGGCACACTGTGGCTGGGCACCTTCGCCGGGGGCGTCAACATCTCCCTGCAGAACGGCGACGCCATCCGCCGGTTCCGCTCCGTCGCGGGCGACGCCACGAGCCTGAGCTTCAACTCAGTGATGAGCTTTCTCGAGGACTCACGCGGGGCGATGTGGGTCGCGACCGACGGCGGGGGGCTGAATCGCTTCGACCGCACGACGGGGAAGTTCCGGCACTACAGCACCCAGAACAGCAACCTGAATTCCGACGCGGTGCTCTCGCTCGCCGAAGACCGGTTCGGCAAGCTGTGGATGGCCACCTGGGCGGGAGGCGTGAGTCGCTTCGACCCGGCGACCGGGCGCTTCACTCCGTTCACGCCGAAGACCAGCGCGATGGCGGACGATCACGCGTTCGCCGTTTACACGGATCGCGCCGGACAGGTCTGGATCGGCACCTATCAGAAGGGATTGCAGCGCGTCGATCCGGCTACGGGCACCTTCAGTGCGCCCATCCCGCTCGGCAAGGGCCCGCAATCGCAGATTCGCAACATCGTCGAGCTCAGCGACGGCGTGCTCCTGCTCGGCACGATCGGGCGCGGGCTGTACGAGTACGACCCGCGCACGGGCAAGATGCGCGAGTACGCGGCCGGCAAGGACGGCATCAGCGGCACGTCGGTGCAGGCGCTCGTGGAGTCGGAGCCGGGCATCGTCTGGATCGGCACCGAGAACGGACTCGATCGTCTCGACCGCCGCACCAACAAGCTCCAGCACTTCACCGAGGCCGATGGGCTGCCAGGCAGCGCGGTGAACGGGATCGCCATCGACGGCTCAAGTCAGTTCTGGATCAGCGGTGATCGCGGGATGGTCCGCTTCGACCCGGCCACCAGGAGAGCGAAGAGCTACACCGTCGCCGACGGGCTGCAGGGGAGCGAGTTCAACATCGGCTCGTACTATCGAGGGCGCAGCGGTGCGCTGTTCTTCGGCGGCGCGAAGGGTTTCAACATGTTCGAGCCCGATCGCATCGTGGAGAACACCCACGTAC
>DATFOL010000218.1:0-8952 GCA_035265545.1 Gemmatimonadaceae bacterium
CGGCGCGTTGGGCGGCAGTGCGAGCCTCCAGATGTCGATGTAGCGCGAGGTCTGCCGCTCGGGCCCTCCCTGCTCGCGGCTCGACTCGACGAGCGCGAATGAGCCGTCGGGCGCCACGCCTTCCACCTCGTTGTACTCGCCCTCGATCTTCCGGTACGTCGTGCTCTTGCCGGTCGCGAGATCGAGCCCGAACACGTCGGCCTTGTCTCCGACCCGATAGCACACGTAGACGAGCTCCGTGTCGTCCCGGCGGAAGTCCTGCGCCTCGAGGGTGCACTCCGGCCGCCGCGCGCGGATCAGCTCGCGCCTGTTGGCGAGCCTTGGTGTGCCAGATGAATCGTAGACGACGTCCGCCATGTAGATCACGGACTCGCCTTCGGCCAGGGAATCGGGATACTGCCCGCGAGTGTTCGCCCAGGCGATGCGCATTCGCTTCCGTGAGATCGCCACGCCCTCGGAGATTCTGTGGCCCAGCGCGACGGGTGCCGTTCGAGCGCCCGCCTTCATCACCCACATCTCCTGGTCGCGGTCGCGCGTCGTGCGGATGTCCTTGAACTCGCGCGCGCCGATGAGGAAGTAGTCGCCGTTCGGGAGGTAGTGCACCCTGAGGAAGCCGGCGTGGCGGAAGTGACCCGTCAACAAGCGTGTGATCCGCGTCGCGAGATCGATCTCGAATGCGTCGCCGAAGCTCTTCGACATGAAGGCGATGCGCTTGCCGTCGGGAGACCAGACGGCGCGCTCGCCGAACCCGGTGAGCTGGGTGATCTGGGGCGGGAGATGCTCCTCGGGGCGACCAGTGCGGAATCGCTGGGCGTTCGCGTTCTCCACGATCCCTGGACACATCACGCAGGCGAGAAACGTCGACCGGGCGGCAAGGCGCACGCACCATGAGGCAGGGAGTCGCATGCGGATAACTGAACCCTCCAGCCCCGCCTCGGCCAGGCTGGGAAGGCATCGCAGCATCCGTGGCGCCGCACTCTTGCTCGGCCCTCTCCGCGGCTCAGCACCTCCGCCCGAAATGCAGTTGGCCGCATTCCGGGAGCGTCCCACTGCTACCCGGTACGCGCTACGTCGGTCGTACCCGGTGCTTCAGTGGCCCCTCGGGTAACCCTACCGCCCGATCCAGTACGTCGCCTTGACCAGGAACACGTTGTCCGGTCGGTCCCCGAACAGGCTCCGCGTGTCGCGGCGGAAATCGAAGTCGCCGAACGCGTCGCTCCCCGATCGCTGCTGGGTCCACACGAAGAACATCGTCGAACCTGGCCGGTACTCCCACCGCAGCACCGCCGTTCCACGCAGCGAGCGGCTCGTGAAGTTCGGATCGTCGAAGGTGAACGCGGTGGCGGGACCTGCTGCGTCGGGATCGATCGTGTACGTGTTCGCCGCCGGGTCGCGCACCACCGTGCCGATGTCCTTGCCGTATTCGCGCTGCACGTCCGTTCGCGGCGCGAGGAACTCGCTGAACGCGCTGTACCTGCCGCTGGCGAAGAACGGCTGCGCGTACAACTGCAGCGTCATCGTCGGACGCATCGTCCAGTTCACTCGCGTCTCGAGCGACGTCGTCGTGGTCGTCACGTAGCCGAACACGTAGCGTTGACCGCCGAATGCGGTCGCGATGGGATCGGCCTCGCGTCGCACGTACTGCTGCTTGCTCTGTGACCAGTTGTAGCTCGGCGAGAGCTGGACGAAGATGCTCGACGCCGGCTTGAAGGCGACGCCGGGGCGGAAGTTCCACGCCGTCGTGCTGTCGAATCCCGCGGTGCCACGCAGCGTGACGTCGAAGACCGCCGCCCGGCGCGGATCCGTCGACACCTGCAGGTGCGCGAAGTTGTAGCCCTTGAGCCGCACCACCGGGCCGCCGCGCGTGAGCCGGTCGTTGTCGTTGGTGCCCTGCCGGATCACGAACGAGCGCAGGTTCCAGTAGTTGGGGAACTCCCACGCCAGGAATGCCTGGCGCTGGAAGTCCGTGCGCAGCCCGTCGTAGTTGAACTCCTGCTGGCCGCCAGCGATGGCGAAGATGCTGCGGTAGTATTTCCCCGGCTTGGTCCACTGCCGGGCGAGGTTGGCGCTGAACCAGCGGTAGTCGGTGCGATCGAGGAAGGCGAGATCGTTGACCTCGAAGCCGGGACTCCGCCAGTTGGTCTGGAGCTCCCACAGCCAGCTGCCGTTCTCCTTCGCCAGCCGCGAGTAGAGTCCGTAGCCGCGCATCGACGTCGCGGTGGTGTCGTAACGCGTGCTGAACAGCCCATCGGACGTCGACTCGCGGTCGGGGCGCTGGAAGTAGTGGGTGCTGGAGCGTTGAGTCAGCGCGATGGCGTTGTCCGACCCGCGCACGTCGGAAAGCGCGAAGCTGCCACGCCACCGGTAGGTGCGATTCTGCCATGCGTGGCTCCAGTCGAGCCCCGCCGCACTCGCGCTGCTGCGCAGCTGGCTCGTGAGCACAGAGTCGCCGCCGAGCCGACGCACGGTGTTCGTGGCCACGACGCCGACGGTCGTCGCTCCCTGACGAAGCTCCTTGCGGACGCGCCCCATGAAGTAGTTGGTGAGTGGCTCCACGGTCTGGGTGATCTCGGGCTGGCCGGGCGCGGTGAGATAGTGCGCGATCTCACGCCCGGTCACCGCGTTAAGCAGCCCGACGGTGTAGCCGCTGCTCGTGCGCCCGGTGATCTTCGCAGCGCCGAGGATAGTGGCGTCGTCGGGGGTGTCGACGTACGCCGCCTGGTTGCCCACCCATCCGTTGAGCTGCGGCGGCCGCCCGATGCGCCGCGAGTACAGCACGCCAAGGCCCGAGAAGTTGCTGCAGAACATGCAGCTCGTGCCGCCGAAGTTGAACGCGTTCCGGTTGGCGACGAAGAAAGGTCGCTTCTCGTCGTAGAAGGTCTCGTACGCCGAGAGGTTGAGGGTGGCCGGGTCGACCTCGACCTGCCCGAAGTCGGGATTGATCGTGGCGTCGAGCGTGAGGTTGGACGTGAGGTTGTACTTGATGTCCGCCCCGGCGTTCACCCGCATGTCGCTCTTGTCGTTGTACGGATCATTCGGGTCGGCGTACTTGAACTGGCTCCGCGTCACCACGTACGGCATGAGCTCGGCCTGCCGCGGCTGGTGCCTGATGACGAGACCTTGAAGGTGGCCGAAGTAGCCCGGTCCACCGCTCTCGTCGCGCCGACGGAACGACCACATGTCCTGCTCGTTGAGCCGGTCCACGATGCGCCAGACCTGCAGCCCCCACGTCTGCATGCTGTCACGCGCGAATCGAAGCTGCGAGTATGGGATCCGCATCTCGGCGGTCCACCCGGTCGCGTCCGTTCGCGCCGACCCCTCCCACACGGGATCCCACGACGGATCGCCGTTGAACTGGTCTCCCCGTACCCCGGCGGGATTAATCTCGAACCATATCTCGTCTAAGTGGTTGTGATACGGATCGAGGACGATCGCCAGCTTGTCCGTGGTGAGGGAGTTGAACGCGCCGTTGTTGCCGTTCGACGCGAGCAGTTGGTCGCGCCGGGCGAGCGGCGCGCGGATTCCCGCCGTGCCCATGGGCTCGCTCATCCGCGCGCCCACGTAGAGCGCATCATCGTCGTAGAGGATGCGGACTTCGGTAGCTAGTGTTGCCGGACCGCCCTCGGTGGGGCGTTGCTGGCGAAGCTCACTGATCGGCGTGCCCTGGCGCCACGCCTCCTCATCCAGCCGGCCGTCGATCGTGACGGGCGAGCTTCGGAGGACCGCACCGATGGCTGGAACCGGAGCGGACTGATGGGCAGCGCTGATCTGTTGTGCGCCGAGAACGGCAGTGAGCAGTGCGCTGGCCGCGAGGCTCAAGCTCGCGGTACGCATGGGTTTGGCGAACGGCATCGGTGGGATTCGCGGGTTGAGGGCGACCGCACGGGGGCGGCTCGTTACTCTTCGATGGGCGGCCGGGTTCAAAGGTTTGAATCGTTCCCTCGGCCGAGCACGGTTGTCGCGTCCGTGAGCTCACCCCGGCGTTCGGCCCGCGGTTTGAATGGGGGCTCCGACAGGGTTGAATGGCCGGGGTCGATGTTGACCCACCCGACACACACAGATTGCCATCCTTGACCGTATCGCCGACTCGTAGCGCGCAGCATCTGGAGCGGACCGACGCCGAGATCCCAACGGTGTCGGTCGTGATTGCCACACATGGGCGCCACGAGAGCCTGGTGCGGTGCTTGACGGCGCTCTCCGAGCAAACGGTTCCACGCCGCCTATTCGAAGTCGTCGTTTGCGACGATGGGAGCAGCGTGCCCGTCTCTCCCGCGATCGCGCCGTTCAGCGAGCGGATCGCATTGACGGTGGTGCGCCGCCCACGTGGCGGACCGGCGGCCGCGCGAAACGAGGGCGCTGGGCACGCGAGGGGGCGCTTGCTGGCCTTCACGGACGACGATTGCGCGCCAGCGCCCGACTGGCTCGAGCGCTTGATGGAGCGGATGCAGCGCCAACCGGGACACATGATCGGCGGCTCGATCGTGAACCTGCTGCCGCACGATCCGTATGCGACGGCGACGCAGCTGATCATGAGCTGCGTGTACGACTACTACTCCCGGAACGACGTGGGGCATCGCTTCTTCAGCACCACCAACCTTGCGGTCCCCGCCAATCGTTTCTGGATGCTCGACGGATTCTCGGAGCGCTTCCCGCGTGCCGCCGGTGAGGACTACGACTTCTGCGCGCGGTGGCAGGAGGCCGGGTTCCCGAGCGTGTACGCGCCCGAGGTGGAGGTGGGTCACGCGCATGGCCACAGCCTCGCGAGCTTCTGGCGGCAGCATTTCGGGTACGGGCGCGCCCTGCTCCGCGTGCGCGAGGGCATGTCGCGCCGACGGGGGCGGTCGGGAATCGAGCTCGAGTCGCCGGGCTTCTATCAGGAGATTCTGACCTATCCGTTGCGGCGCCTGGGCACCCGTGGCCTCGGCTACGCGGCGCTCGTCCTTCTCTCGCAGGTCGCTACGTTCGTGGGCGGCCTTCGCGAGTGGCTCGTTCCCGCCGGACAATGGATGATGCCGGCGTCGACCGGCGAGCATCCATCTCCACGCGCTTCGAGCGCCCCTTGAGCGAACGCCCGGAACGCCAGCACGACAGATCACGCCGCCCGGGTCCCCGCTTCTCCGTCATCGTTCCCACCTACGACCGGCCCGTGCAGCTTGCCGCATGCGTCGCCGCGCTGCGTGCGCTCGAGCGGCCGGGTGGCACTCTCGAGATCGTGATCGTGAACGACGGCGGCCCTGCCCCAGCCACCGCAGTGGTCGCGAGCGATCCATGCGACATCGAGTGCGAGATACGGGTGATCGAGCAGCGCAACGCGGGGCCGGCGTCGGCGCGGAACCGAGGCGCTGCCGAGGCGCACGGCGAGTGTCTGGCCTTCACGGATGACGACTGCCTCCCCGATGCGCGATGGCTCACCGCCTTCGACGAGGTGTTGCGCGCGACACCCGATGCGCTGGTCGGTGGCCGCACGGTGAACGCGGTGCGCGACAGCGTGTACGCCGACGCGAGCCAGCGGCTCGCCGACTTCGTCGCCGCGTACTTCGACGGGGGCGCCACCGGCCGGTTCTTCACCTCGAACAACATCGCCGTGGCGCGCGAAGCATTCCTCGCCGTCGGCGGCTTCGACGCCACGTTCCCCTTCAGCGCGGGCGAGGACCGCGAGCTGTGCGACCGCTGGTCGGCGCAGGGCCGCCCCTCCGTGACCGTCCCCGACGCGGTGGTGCGACACGCGCACCATCTCTCGGCGCGGGGCTTCCTTCGCCAGCACTTCACCTATGGACGTGGCGCGTTCGCGTTCCGTCGCGTGCGCGCCCAGACGGGCCGTCCGGTGCGCGTGGACCCGGCCTTTTACGCGCGGTCAGTCGCGCACGCGCTCGATGGCGGCGGGGTGCGCGGCCTGGAGCGCGCGGGGCTCACGGTGGCGGCGCACGCCGCGTACGCGGCCGGGCTGCTCTGGGAGTCGCGCCGGTCGCGTCCGCGCGATTGATGCGCATCCTCCTCCTCACGCCATCGCCGCCGGCACCCTCCGCGAACAGCGCCGTCCCCGTCGTCGCATGGGCTCAGCTGCGTGCGCTGGCGGGCCGGCACGAGCTGTCCGTCGCCACCACCGCGGGACCCGACCCGACCGAGCTCGATGCCGTCGAGCGACTTCGTGCCGAGGGGATCGACGTACACGTCGTCGTGCGGCGAGATGCCGCCATGCTGGAGCGGCTCGTGCGCTGCGTGCGCAATGCGGTGCGCTGGCTGATACTCCGCCGGCCGATGTACGTCGTGTGGTATCAGGAGCCGGCGCTTCAGCGGATGCTCGACGCGCTGCTATCGGAGCGGCGCATCGACGTGGTACACGTGAACGACAGCGCCATGGCGACGTACGCGCTACGCACGACCGCGCCGAAGCTGCTCGTCGAGATCGAGGCGCGTGCGCCCCGGCCGATCGACTGGACCGGTTGGCTGCGCGGCAGCTGGTATCGCGGTATCATGGACGAGGCGGACTGGCAGCGTTGGCCGCGACATCAGCGCAACGCGTGGCGCGGCTTCGACCGCATCGAGGTGTTCACACGGCGCGACGCCGGCACCGTGAGCCGGATCGCGCCCGACGTCTCGTCCCGCGTGCACGTGAACCCGTTCGGCATCGAGATGCCATCCGTCGCTGATCCTTCGCTCCAGGAGGAGGGCACCATCGCGTTCGTCGGTAACTACACGCATGCGCCAAACGTGGATGCCGCACGTTGGCTGGCGAACACGCTGATGCCGCTGCTGCGAGCGCGGCATCCGGGTGCGCGCCTGCACCTCTACGGCATCGACCCACGCGGCGCGCTCGCCGGCATCGCGCGCGAGGACGTCCGGGTGCATGGCTGGCTCCGCGACATCGAGCCCGCCATCGCGCGCGCGGCGGTGATCCTCGCGCCGGTCCGCGTCGGCGGTGGACAGCGGATGAAGGTCCTCCAGGCGATGGCCATGGGGAAAGCCGTGGTGACCACGCCGCGTGGCGCCGACGGGATCGTCATCGACGGCGGCGACCCGCCGGTCGCCATCGGCGACTTGGCCGAGGAGATCGCCGAACGCACGGCGGAGCTGCTCCGCGACCCGGGCCGCCGACACGCGCTCGGCGCCCGCGCGCGTGCCGTGGCACAGGACCACCACGATCTCCGCGCGTACGGCGCTCGCCTCGACGCGGCGTATGCGGCACTGCTCGATGCCCAACGCGGTGCGACGGAGCACGCGAGCGCGCCATGAGCGTGCGCATACCGATCCTCATGTACCACGAGGTCACCCCCACGCCGATCGAGCGCTATCGCAAGTATTCGCTCACGCCGAGCGAGCTCGCCTCGCAACTCGAGTGGCTGCGAGACCACGGCTACACCGCGGTGGATCTCGACAGCCTGACGGCAGCGTGGCGCGGCGAGCGCACCCTGCCCTCTCGGCCCGTCGTGCTCACCTTCGACGACGGGTCGCGCGACTGTCTCGAGCACGCGGTGCCCGCGCTCCTCGGCCACGGCTTCACCGCGACCTTCTTCATCGTGGCGGGACTCGTCGGAAGCACCACCCGCTGGCTGCCGGCGCTGACCGGGTTCGAGCTCCCGACGGCGGACTGGCCGACGCTGCGCGCGGCCGAGCGCGACGGGATGCGGTGCGAGGCGCACAGCGTCACGCATCCGCGCCTGGCGACGCTGCCCGACGACGAATGCCGCGACGAGCTGTCGCGCGGACGCGCGATCCTGGAGGATGGGCTGGGCCATGTGGTGCGGCACCTGGCCTATCCGTTCGGCTCGAACTCGGCGCGCACGCGCGAGCTGGCGCGCGAGGCGGGCTACGAGACCGCCTGCACAACGCACGAGGGGCTCGCGGGAGCGGGCGACGATCCACTCGGGCTGCCTCGCGTCCCCGTGCTCGGCACCGAAGGGATGGGCGAGTTCCCGCACCGGGTGCGGTCGGCGCGACCGGTCGGGCCGCTGCAGGCGAGCGTGCAGAGCATCAGACGTCGACTCGGCGCGGCGGTGCGGCGGCGTCCGCCAGCGTGACGATACCGCGCGTGAGCGTGGTGATCCCGACATACCGTCGGCGCGACGCGCTGCTTCGTCTGCTCTCCGGGCTCGCACGGCAGCGCCTCCCCGCGACGGACTTCGAGGTGATCGTGGTGGTGGACGGCTCGCTGGACGGATCGCGCGAGGCGGCCGAGGCGTTGTCGACACCGTACGAGCTGCGCGTGCTGTGGCAGGAGAACCTTGGCCGCTCGGCCGCACGCAACGCCGGGCTCGACGCGGCGCGAGGAGAGCTGGTGGTCATGCTCGACGACGACATGGAACCGGCGCCAGACCTGCTCGTGGAACACCTGCGTGCTCACGACGCCGATGATCCGGTCGCCGTGATGGGGGCCGTACCGGTCGTGCTGAGCGAGACGACCTCGGCCCCCGCCGCGTACGTCGGCAGCAAGTTCAACCGCCACATGGAACGGCTCGCACGCACGGGAGCGCCCGTGACACTGCGCGACTTCTACGGCGGCAACCTCTCGGTGCGGCGCGACGTGCTCGCCCGCGTGCGAGGCTTCGACGAGGGCTTCACGCGCTACGGCAACGAGGATCTCGAGCTGTCGCTGCGCCTGGCCGCTGCGGGAGTGCGAATCGTATTCGCGGCTGCGGCGGTCGCATTCCAGTCGTACGACAAGGATTTCTCCGGTCTCGCCGCGGATACCGTGTCGAAGGGACGAACGGCGGTGCTGCTGGCGCGAAAGCATCCGCAGGCGCGCCAGGACTTGAAGCTTGGCTCTGCGGAGCGGGACCCGCTTGTACGCCGAACCTTCGTCGGGGCGCTGCTCGCAGCGACGCGCATCACGCCGGCGCTAAGCGGCTGGATCGTGCGCGGCATGACCGCGCTCGGCGAGCGGCGGCGCGAGCTCGCGTTGCGCCTCTACGCACCGGTGCTGGACTACCTCTACTGGTGCGGCGTGCGCGAAGC